>WLES01000051.1 GCA_009704155.1 Actinomycetota bacterium
GAAATCACTGTGTACGAAGATCGTTCGTTCACCTTCATCCTCAAGACCCCGCCGGCCGCGGAACTCATCAAGAAGGCCGCCGGAGTTGCCAAGGGTTCGTCGACTCCTCACACGGTGAAGGTCGCGAAGCTGACTCGTGAGCAGGTCCTCGCAATTGCTGCTGAAAAGCAGGTTGACCTCAACGCAAACGACATCGACGCTGCAGCGAAGATCATCGCCGGTACCGCCCGCTCCATGGGCATCACGGTCGAATAACCACCATTTCCATTAGCGGGAGAGCCGCCAGGCTCCTCACACCGCGATTCTCATAAGGAGAAATTAAGCATGGCTAAGAAGTCAAAGGCGTATCTCGCCGCAGTCGCCCTTCTTGAAGAGGGCAAGTTCTACAACCCCGTTGAAGCGGTTGAAATCGCAAAGAAGACCGGTTCGGCGAAGTTCAACTCGACCGTCGAGGTTGCCGTCAAGCTCAGTGTTGACCCCCGTAAGGCAGACCAGATGGTTCGTGGAACCGTCATGTTGCCTCACGGAACGGGCAAGACCGCTCGCGTTATCGTGTTCGCAACCGGCCCAGCAGCAGAAGCAGCGCTTGCTGCAGGCGCTGACGAGGTTGGTGGCGTTGAGCTCATCGACAAGGTTGCCGGTGGTTACACCGCGTTTGATGCAGCCGTATCGACCCCCGAACTGATGGGCCAGGTTGGTCGTCTTGGTAAGGTCCTCGGACCCCGAAACCTCATGCCGAACCCCAAGACCGGCACCGTGACCCCGGATCCCGCGAAAGCGGTCACCGAGATCAAGGGTGGAAAGATCGAGTTCCGCGTCGACAAGCACTCGAACGTTCACTTCATCGTTGGTAAGGCGTCGTTCAGCGAAGCTCAGCTCGCAGACAACTTCCGTGCAGCGATGGACGAAGTTCAGCGTTTGAAGCCGTCGTCGTCGAAGGGACGCTACATCCAGAAGGCGACTCTGTCGACTACTTTTGGTCCAGGCATCCCGCTCGATCTCGCGTCACTCTAGTTATCTTCACCGCAAATGCCCGGGCTGTAGCTCGGGCATTTGTCTTTCTCACCGAAAACTCCGAATACGTTTAGGAAATTCATAGGGAAGTCGCGAGACTGGAGAGGTGAGCAAAGACAATTCCGAACTGGTGAAGCCCGATGGGAAACCAATCAGGGCACTCGTAGTCGACGATGAGTCGTCGATTTCCGACCTCGTTTCTATCGCCCTCAAATACGAGAAGTTCGAGGTGCGCACAGCGTCCTCCGGTCGCGATGCGGTCGCGGCGGCCAAAGATTTCGATCCAGACGTCATCGTCCTCGACATCATGCTTCCCGATTTCGATGGAATTGAGGTCATGAAGAGAATTCGGAGTGAGCAGAAAGATATTCCCGTCTTGTTTCTCACAGCAAAGGACGATGTCAAGGATCGGATCGCCGGTCTGACCGCTGGCGGAGATGACTACGTGACGAAACCTTTTTCAATTGAAGAACTTGTTGCACGAATTCGCGGAATTGTTCGACGCACCCTGGTTGCAACGACGTCACACGAAGACCCCGAAATTCGCGTTGACGATCTCGTCTTGAACGAAGAAACCTACGAAGTATTCCGCGGCGATAATCGCGTGGAACTGACGGCGACCGAGTTTGAACTTCTCCGTTACCTCATGCGGAACCCCAAGCGAGTTCTCTCCAAAGCACAGATTCTTGACCGCGTCTGGTCCTACGACTTCGGCGGACGTTCATCGATCGTCGAGATTTACATCTCTTATCTCCGTAAGAAGATCGACACCCTCGGCCCGGCCCTCATTCACACCGTTCGCGGTGTGGGCTACGTCATTCGACCGACTCGGTGATGTTCAACGGCGCCCGCTCACTTCGATCCAGACTCATCATTGGGTCGGTTGCGTTGACGGGTGTCGCAGGTGTTGCAATCGGAGCAGCGAGCCTCATCGGAGTGCGCGGTTTCCTCGTCAATCAACTTGATGAAGATGTCACCCAAACCGCAGCACTGGTCCGCTCGCTGGCGTCGGACGAACTGCAGTCGCGAATCAACGGACCCGGATTGCCCGTCGGCACCGTGATCGCCATCACCAACTACGGGGGCTCCCAAGCCGTCTACCTCGATCGCCGTGCTCACGCTGATCGAATTGAAGACAGCGACCTTGAAGGACTTCGCCGAACCGTGTGGGCCGACAATCAAGCAGCGCAGACGGTCGTTCTGGGAGATTTCGGCGCCTACAGAATGATGAGTGTCAGCAACAAGGGAGACGAACACGTCATCGTCGGGTTGCCAACACTCGCCGTAGACCGAACTGTTGGGCGTATTGGATTGTTCATCATGGGAATTCTCGTGGCAGTCCTCGGCGCGGTGGCAATCGCGACTCGCAAAGTAATTGACATCGCGGTCGAGCCCCTCACAATGATGCGTGAAACGGCGAATCGCATTGCAAAGCTCCCGCTCGAGTCGAGCGACCTGGGCGTTACTGATCGCGTCGCGATTGTCGACCCCGACACTGAAGTGGGCCAATTGGGTAGGGCCTTCAATCACATGCTCGACAACGTCGACGAAGCGCTTACTGCCCGGCGTGTGTCAGAGGCAAAAATGCGGCAGTTTGTCGCTGACGCAAGCCACGAACTCCGTACGCCACTGACTGCAATTCGCGGATACTCAGAGTTGACCCGACGGCACAACATGGACGTTTCCGATGATGTGCGTCACGCACTTTCGCGGATTGAAAGCGAGTCTGTACGCATGACCGCGCTTGTGGAAGACCTGCTTCTCCTAGCTCGGCTCGACGAGGGTCGTGCTCTCGACCTCACCAAACTTGATGTCGCCAAGCTGGTCAAAGACGCGGTCAACGATGCACGCGTGTCCGGCCCAGACCACGCCTGGAAAGTCACGGCACCCCGCGGTCTCGCTGTCGCCGCCGACAAGCACCGCATCCATCAGGTCTTCGCGAACATCCTGTCAAACGCTCAAACCCACACTCCAGCCGGCACCACGGTCACAGTGAAGGCGGAGAAGGTCGAATCCGACGTAGTCATCACCGTCACCGACAATGGTCCAGGAATCCCAACGGAGGTTCTCGGACACGTTTTCGAACGTTTCGCGCGAGCTGACACGTCACGTCAGCGCGCGACCGGATCAACCGGTCTCGGCCTTGCCATCGTTGACGGACTCGTCCGCGCGCACGGAGGCACGATTGCCGTTGCTAGCGTTCCAGGCAACACCCAATTCACCATCACGCTCCCCGCTGCCCAATAGTTGATTTGCGCGAGCGTGCCGCGCGCTGTTAGTCTGGAGAAACCGAAGACCGCTGGTTATCGGCGAAGCAATTCGCCGGTCGAAGTTTCACCAAGGTGAAGTCCCGCGCAGGTGCAAAAAGTTATCGCAGCAATTGCTGTTTTCACTCCGAGCGCCCAGCGCCGGAGTTTTTTCTTTGCCAGAGGTGTTCGGATTCATCACCAACACACAAGGAGCACCATGGCGAACAAGGAAGCAACCGTCGCCGAGATTGCGGAGGGATTCCGTAACTCGAGCGCCGTACTGCTCACCGAGTACCGCGGTCTCACGGTTGCACAACTCAAGCAGTTGCGCAGTAACATCCGTGAACACGCGTCGTACGCCGTGGTGAAGAACACGCTGGCTAAGCGTGCGTTCAATGAGGTCGGAGTCTCAGGACTTGACGCCGAACTCGTCGGACCCACCGCTATCGCATTCGTGCACGGAGACACCGTTTCCGTAGCGAAGGCACTGCGTGACTTTGCCAAGGCGAACGATCCTCTCGTGCTGAAGGGTGGCTACTTTGATGGAGCCATCGTCACAGCCGACGAGGTCAGGAAGCTCGCCGATCTTGAGACCCGAGAGGTCCTGCTTGCGAAGCTTGCAGGCGCCGTCAAGGCCTCGCTCTTCGGCGCTGCCTACATGTTCAACGCACCGCTCGCTCAAGCCGTTCGCGCGGTAGACGCGTTGCGTCAGAAAAAGGAATCCGCGTAATTCGCGCGGGCTAAACAACCCAAAGTAAACAAGGAGAAAATCATGGCTAAGCTCAGCGCTGACGACCTCATTGAGGCGTTCAAGGAGCTCTCGCTCATCGAACTTTCAGACTTCGTCAAGAAGTTTGAAGAGGTCTTCGAAGTAACCGCTGCTGCACCCGTTGCTGTTGCCGCTGCACCCGCAGCCGGTGGCGCAGGTGGCGGCGACGCTGCTGCAGAAGAGAAGGACTCGTTCACCGTCGTTCTCGAAGCATCAGGCGACAAGAAGATCCAGGTCATCAAGGAGGTCCGTTCGCTTACGAACCTCGGACTCGGTGAAGCTAAGGCTCTCGTCGATGGCGCTCCCGCAACCGTTCTTGAGAACGTCAACAAGGAGACCGCCGAAAAGGCAAAGGCTGCTATCGAAGAGGCTGGCGGAACCGTCACCCTCAAGTAGTCACCTACTCGTAATTCAGGGCGTCACCTTCGGGTGGCGCCCTGAGTCATTTAGCGCGGGCGTCGACGACCCAGTCGAGTCCAAGGTCGACCAACACCGCATCGGCCGTATAAAAGGTCGTCCCCGGGCGCGCAGCGGCTTGAGCGAAAATCATGCGGTCGAAGGGGTCGTGGCGCACCAAACTTGCGAATCGGGCAATCTCCCTTGTGGCGGCGTAATCAAAGGGCTCGATTGCGATTCGAAGTTCTCCTAGTACTCGAGCGAGCTCAGAAAAATCCGGCCCCTTGCGAAGTAGTGCTTTCATCTCGAATTCGGCGAACATCAGGCTGGACACAACCACCTCTCGATGTTCAATAATCGCCTTGGTGGCTTGCGCCGAAAGTCGTGTCTCATCCAGCGCTAGCCAGTAAGCCACGTGCGAATCGAGGAACGCTCGGCTCACAGATCAAACGACTTGTCGCGGAACAGTGAATTGAATTCCTTGTCGAGCGCTTCCCATTCGTCCTCGTCCCAAAGTGGAATCAGACCTTTTGCAAACCCTGGCACAATTCGGGGGAGTTCAGACTCTATTTTCACAAGCTTCAGTATCGGCTTCCCCGCGCGCGCGATGACGATTTCTTCCCCAGCTTCGACCTCGGCGATTAGCTTCGAGAAGTGAGTCTTGGCGTCATGTACGTTGACCTGTTTCGGCATATCCGCAGTATAGCAAGGGTTAGTCTAGTTAGTCCACTTGAGTTATGAGGGGTCCCGCGGGTTGAGCGTGACATTCAGCAGTTCAGGAAACCTTCCGGACGATCACTGTTCGCGGAGGCCCCAGGCTTGACCGTATCCGCCGTCGGATTCAGGCGCGGCCATGAGGTCGAGGAAGGGCTTGGCGTCGAACGCCTCTGGGCCGAGCACTCCAGCACCAGACCACGCACCTGTAGCTAGAAGCTCCATTGCAATAACGGGGTTGAGAGCGGTCTGCCACACGACACACTGGCTTTCGTACTCTGCCATCGTCCACGCGTTGTCACTCACGTGATACAGGTAGACCTCTCGTGCGTTTCCGTCTTTACCCTTACCGGTCACCCACACACCGGCGCACGTCTTTCCGGTCATTCTTGGGCCGATCGTTGCGGGGTCAGGCAACGCCGCTGCCACAACATCGCGTGGAGATACCTCGACCGGGCCGTTCGCGCTTCGCACACGAATGGGGGTGTTGGAATCGAGGTGGAGCTGGTGAAGTGTCTTCAGCACACCGATGAACTCGTCACCGAGGCCGTATTTGAAGGTGACGCGCTTCGCCGGAAGCCAGCGAGGCATCATCAGCACTTCTTCGTGTTCGACGTTGACGCACTCGACCGGTCCGATTCCTTCGGGGAAGTCGAAAACCTCTGGCTCGCTGAAAGGCTCAGTTGTGAACCACCCCTTGTCTTTCTCCCAGACAACGGGAGGGTTGAGGCACTCTTCAATCGTCGTCCAAATGCTGAAGCTGGGCGCGAAAATCTCATTGCCTTCGTCATCAAACACCGCGAGGTTTGCGCCATCACGCGTACCCAGTTCGTCGATCTCGCTGAACAAGTGGTCAACCGCGTATCGGGCAAAAACATTTGAGAGTCCAGGCTCCACGCCAATTCCAACGAGAGCAAGCCGGCCAGCCGATTCCCACGTGTCGTGAGCGGCAAACTGTTCGTCACCGAGTTTCACACCCGTTTCGGAATACGGCTTCGTTGGGTGAGGTTCGGACAGGCTCATCGCCATGTCGAGGTAGTCGGCACCTGCAGCAATAGCCCCAGCGAAAATCGACTGGACGAACTTCGGTTCGACAGCGTTCATCACATGCGTTGCACCGTGACGCTTCGCGACCTCAGCAACGACTTCCGGCTTCGACGCGTCGATTGAATCGGCGATGAATCGTGAAGCAACCGACTCTCCGTGTTTTTCCCGAATCCACTCGATAGTGTGTTCCGCTCGCGACTTGTCGTAATC
>WLES01000052.1 GCA_009704155.1 Actinomycetota bacterium
ACGAACCGCTCTCCCCGAACCCTGGCAGGTCTGGGATGATGACTCGGTACTCGGGCAGGGCATCCGCAAAGAGCTGCAGGCCGTGATGATCCCCCCGAAAGCCGTGAATCATGACAATCGTTCGAGCCTTCGGTGCGGCATCGAAAACCCACCACGATGTTGAAACCCCGTCGATAGTCGCGCTTTCGCGTGATGATTCCCTCGCAGACATCTCAGCTGAATACGGATATGGGACCATCACCCTTGTAGTTTAGAACGCGTGACTGTACAACCCGCCTTCGACCCAGAGTGGTACCGCAAAGCCGTTTTCTATGAAGTGATGGTGAGAAGCTTCAAGGATTCGAACGGCGACGGATTCGGAGACTTTCGTGGGCTCATCGAGAAGCTCGACTACCTTCAGTGGCTGGGGATTGACGCAGTGTGGTTGCCGCCGTTTTTCCCGTCACCGTTGCTCGACGGAGGCTATGACGTCGCCGATTACACGGGCATCAATCCTCTCTACGGTTCGATGTCCGACTTTGACGAATTCCTCGAAGGAGCACATTCTCGTGGAATGCGAGTGGTTATCGATCTAGTCATCAATCACACGTCGAGTGCGCACGACTGGTTCCAGCAATCCCGGTCCGACCCAGCAGGACCTTTCGGCGACTTCTATGTGTGGAGCGACACCAACGACAAGTTCGACAACGTTCGAATCATTTTTACCGACACCGAGACGTCCAACTGGGCGTGGGATGACGTCCGCCAACAGTTCTACTGGCACCGATTCTTCTCGCACCAACCCGACTTGAATTTCGAGAACCCCGGCGTCCACGAAGCTGTCTTTGACATTGCCCGATTCTGGCTCGCCAAAGGCGTCGACGGTTTCCGCCTTGACGCTATCCCGTACCTGTATGTGTCGGAGGGAAACTCGGGCGAATCCGAGCCAGAGACTCACGCGTTCATCCAAGCGCTACGCGCGATGATTGACCGTGAGTTTCCCGGTCGAATGCTCGTCGCAGAAGCCAATCAACAACCGAGGGAAGTCCTCGAATATCTAGGCACCGTGGAAACGCCGGAGTGCAACATGGCCTTCAACTTTCCCGTGATGCCCTACATCTTCTACGCACTCAAGTCAGCTGATGTGACGGGGCTGGCGGCGACACTCAACGACCTGCCGGCTGTGCCTGACGGTTCGGCTTGGGGCGTGTTTTTGCGCAACCACGACGAACTCACACTCGAGATGGTCAACGACTCCGAACGCGAGCAAATGTACGACTGGTACGCACCTGAACCACGAATGAAGGTCAATGTTGGCATTCGCCGCCGCCTCGCGCCACTACTCGACGGCCGTCGAGACAAACTTGAGCTGGCCAATGCTCTTCTGCTCAGTCTTCCAGGCAGTCCTTTTCTCTACTACGGAGACGAGATCGGAATGGGCGACAACATTTGGCTCGACGACAGGGATGCGTCTCGAACCCCAATGCAGTGGTCGGCTGGTGAGGCCGGCGGCTTTAGCCAAGGGTCTATTGACAGCCTCTACTTGCCCGTCGTTTCATCGCCCGAGTATTCCTCCGACGTCGTTAACGTGGAGTCACAAATGACGAATCCCAGTTCAATCCTCAATTGGACTCGCGACATGCTGTCGCTTCGAAAGTCACTCTTCGCACTTCAGACGGGCACGTACCGAGGTCTGACCACTGGGTCATCGTCGGTTCTCGCGTTTGTGCGAGAACCAGAGGGGCCAGGTAACCCAATCGTGTGCGCATTCAACTTTTCCGAATCACCCATCACGGTGTCAATCCCCGGCGTTGCCCCCGCAAACTCTGTCCTTGACGACGTGAGACTTGTCAACAGCGGCATCGAAGTAAACGAAGACGGCTTGTTGGAGGTCGAACTGCCCCCGATGTCGTGGCACTGGCTACGAGTTTCATAGGGAGCCCAGCAGTATCGTTGCACCATGAACGAACTATGGTCGCGACTTGGCGTTTTTGATCTTGAAACAACCGGACTTGACGTCACCCAGGCTCGCGTTGTTACGGCTTATGTGGGGGTAATCGACCCTAGCGGGGCAGTCCTTGAGGAGCAGTACTGGGTTGCCGATCCGGGTATCGAGATCCCTGACGTTGCGGCTGCGGTCCACGGCTACTCAACAGAGCGTGCACGTGCAGAAGGTCGTCCCGCTGTGGATGTTGTCGGAGAGGTCGTCGCGAAGCTTCGCGAATTATTCGATGCCGGCACACCGGTGGTCGCGTACAACGCGTCGTACGACTTTTCACTCCTCCATCACGATGCTCTTCGCAACGGTATTGCTCCGCTCGACAACCCACAACCGATTGTTGACCCGCTCGTCATCGACAAGAAGGTCGACACGTTCCGAAAAGGTAAGCGCACCCTTCAGGCTGCGTGCGATGTTTACGGGATTGAGCTGGGTTCTGCCCACGATTCCTCCGCTGACGCAATTGCGGCCGGTCGCGTTTTCAGGGCGATTCAACAACAGTTTCAGGCAACGCCCGAGTTGCAGATGTCTCCAGTCGACCTTCACGCCGCTCAAATCGATTGGGCTCGAGCTCAGGCTGAATCATTCGCCAAATACCTCGCCAGTAAGGGTGAATCGAGCAGACGCGTCGGCGACGGCGCATGGCCCGTCTTTCAGGGATAACTCCGCGTTAACGACAAAAGCCGCGCAGAACGCGGCTTTTGTCGAATTAAAGAAGCTAGTTGCCGAAGCCCTGGTAACGCTGGTTGAACTTCTCGACACGACCGGCAGAGTCCATGATGCGCTGCTTTCCGGTGTAGAACGGGTGCGATGCGCTCGAGATTTCAACGTCAAGCACTGGGTACTCGGCACCCTCGAAAGTCACGGTCTTCTCAGACGTGGCCGTCGAACGCGTCAGAAACATTTCGCCGCTCGCGAGATCGCGGAACACGATAGGTGCGTAAGCGGGGTGAATTTCGGCTTTCATGATGTCCTTCAATAAGTCGGGGCGCGTGCGCGCAACACCCCATCGTATCAGATTCAGGCACTCCCGCGCGCTGAGTATCGACCGTTCGCAAAGCCGACGGTGAGTGGCAGCCCGAACGCGTCACTGAGAACTGCAGAGGTCAGAGTCGTCGAAATTGGACCGGCTGTGTGGATTGCACCGTGAGACATGACGAGTGCGTGGGTGAAGCCGTCTGGGATTTCTTCAACGTGATGGGTGACCATGACAATAACGGGAGCTACAGGAGATGACGCAAACTCCCCAAGCAGACTGACGAGTTCTTCGCGCGCGCCCAGGTCGAGGCTTGCGGCGGGCTCGTCCAGGAGAAGGATTTCCGGGTCGGTCATGATTGCTCTCGCGATTAGTGTGCGTTTCTGCTCACCGTCAGAGAGAGTGCCGAACTTTCGCTCGGAAAGGTGCTCGAGTTTCCATTCGCGGAGAACCCGTTGAGCTCGACGGACGTCGATGTCTTCGTAGACTTCACGCCATCGTCCCGTGACCGCCCACGCAGCCGTCAGCACGACATCGAGAACTGATTCGTTCGGCGGAATGCGTCGAGCGAGGGCAGTCGAGACGAATCCGATTCGCGGCCGAAGCTCAAAAACGTCACCCGTTCCAAGAGTCTCGTCAAGGACCATCACCGATCCTTCGCTGGGGTGCTCGTGAGCCGCGAGCATTTGGAGAATCGTTGTTTTCCCAGCCCCGTTGGGGCCAATGATGACCCAGCGCTCGTCGTGGTTGATAGACCACGATGCATGGGAGACGATGGTGCTCCCGTCACGAACGACGCTGACATCCTTGAACTCTGAAACAATCGTCATAGTTGTTCAAGCCTAAGGGTGCGGGGGTCGGCGTCTGGCAGTTAGACGCCCTCAAGAGCCGCGAGTGTCACTAGGGCTATTCTGAAACGAGACACGAGTCTGGAGGTGTTGAGAAATAGTGGCCGAATTCCTCATCGTGTGTGATGTGGATTCGACCCTCATCAACGAAGAAGTCATCGATATGTTGGCCGATATCGCCGGCGTTGGTTCTGAGGTTGCCGCCATTACGGAGCGGGCCATGAACGGTCAACTCGACTTCGTATCGTCGCTATCCGCGCGAGTAGCCCTTTTGACGGGGCTCACCGTCGACACTCTTGGTTCGATTGCGGAATCCGTCACTCTGACGCCGGGAGCACGCGACCTGGTTGATGCAGTTCACGCAGCGGGCGGAGAGATCGTTGCGGTGAGTGGCGGCTTCCACGAGATTCTCGATCCACTCGGTGCACACCTTGGTCTCGATGACTGGTCAGCCAATCGCTTTGAGGTAAATGACGGTGTACTCACCGGCAGGCTGGTAGGACCGGTGATCGACTCAACAGCCAAAGCTCAAATCCTGGTGAAATCCGCCGCAACGCGAGGTATCCAGCTGACGCGAACAATTGCGGTCGGTGACGGTGCGAACGACCTTGAGATGATGCGGACAGCCGGAATCTCTGTTGCATTCTGCGCGAAGCCAATCGTCGCAGATCAGGCTGACGTGTCTATCGCGGAGCGCGACTTGAGTCGTGTCGCGTCGCTTTTTGGTCGAATCGCTTAGTGACCCATGCCCAGACCGCCGTCGACGGGGATGACGGCTCCTGAAATGTAGGCTGCGTCGTCAGATGCAAGCCATGAGACCGCAGCCGCCACCTCAGAGGGCTGCGCGAATCGACCAGCCGGAATGTTCCGCTTGTATTCAGCCTGCTGTTCTTCAGGGAGGCTCGCGGTCATGTCTGTCTCGATGAATCCTGGGGCAACCACGTTGGCCGTTATGCCGCGACCACCAAGTTCACGCGTGAGTGACCTCGCGAACCCGACGAGGGCGCTCTTCGATGCCGAGTAATTGATCTGCCCTGGACTTCCGTAAAGTCCAACCACCGACGATATGAAAATCACCCGTCCGTAACGCTGCTTCATCATTGACTTGATCGCGCGCTTGACGAGCCGAAATGAACCAGTGAGGTTGGTGTCAATCACAGTCTCGAAATCATCGTCGGTCATCCGCAACAACAGCATGTCTTTGGTGATTCCCGCATTAGCGACAACGACTTCGATTGGTCCGAGTTCCGCTTCGACCTGCGCGATTGCGCTGTCGAGGGATTCACCGTCCGTCACATCTGCAGTGACAGTCAACGAACCGACTGGACCTTTTCCCGAGCGCGCGGTGACAGCAACGCGATGCCCATCGGCGATGAATCTTTCCGCGATGGCGTAGCCAATGCCTCGGTTGCCTCCAGAGACGAGAACTGTGCGTGCTGTAGTCATGTCAACCAGCGTACCGCCGAGGGGTAAAATCAAACTGTGACCCTCGAGCCGCAGTCGCTCACGTCCCTCCCGGAATCTCCGACGGACGAACGCTCGGCGCGGATGGTCTCCTACTCCATCGCGATGGGTCTGAGACTCGTGTGCTTGTATTTGTGCTTCATCATGCCCGGTTGGTGGATCTTGCTGCCGGCTACCGGCGTAGTCGTGTTACCCGCAATCGCTGTGCTCATGGCCAACGTGGTGAAATCAACAACCTCGCAACGACGTCACACCCGCTCTAACGTGCAACGAAGCCTCTCCGACGGCCGATAGTGCTAGCTGTCAGACTCGCGTTTACTCGGCGATGGCTGGGGATTTTGCTATTCACGACAGTCTTTGCCGCAGCGTGTGTTGCGCTCGGTGAGTGGCAGTTTGATAGGCGTGAGTCCGCACAACAGCAGATTCGAATGTTGGACAACAATTACGACCTAGTGCCTGGGCAAATCGATCTGATTATCGGGGACATCGATGACGAACCGGCCGACAGCAAATGGCGTTCAGTTAAGTTGACGGGCGAGTATCTCGACGACGCCACAACGTATGTGCGGAACCGCGTCAAACAGGGAACAATTGGGCTTGAGCAACTAGTTCCGTTTGAACTCGTCTCTGGCGAGATTGTGATTGTTGATCGTGGTTGGGTGCCGGCCGATGACAAGTATGAGAACCCTCGCGTGACACCAGAGACACCCGACGGTGAGGTTACGGTCATCGCACGCCTCTATCCTGACGAACCCGTTGTTGAAGGTCGAAGTGCCCCAGAGGGGCAAATTGCCACAATCAACGCTGACACTTTTGCCGAGACACTGGATGCGCCCGTCTATATGGGTCTGTACGGGCAGCTCGTAAGCGAGACACCGGTTAGCGCTACCGGCTCTCTGTGGAGCCGCCCACTCCTTGACGAAGGTCCGCACCTTTCCTACGCTCTCCAGTGGTACGTGTTCGCACTGATGGGGTACTTCGGTTACGGTTGGGCGCTTGTCACTGAGGCGCGCGGCGACGCACCGAAGAAACCGAAAGCGAATCGGCGCCGGAAGGTCGAAGGCAGAACTGA
>WLES01000053.1 GCA_009704155.1 Actinomycetota bacterium
CCGGCAGTGCACTTGCATCCGCACTCGGCGGTGCAGACTCAGTTGTCGGACACGTCTACCACCACCAAGCCGTCGATCGCGTTGGAGCTGGGCTGACCGTGTCAGCTCGAAGTGACGATGGAATCATCGAAGCCTTAGACATTGATGGCGCTGCCTTCGGAGTCGCGGTCCAGTGGCACCCCGAGGTGACGTCAACTCAAGATTCCCGGCTGTTTGAATCACTCACCGCCGCAGCCCAGAAATATCGGAGCAACTAATGAGCTACACCCTGATCAACCCGGCGACGGGCGAGACGATGGAAACCATCGACCACGTGACTGTCGACGAGACCGACCACGCGATTGAACGTGCGCGCGTCGCGCAAAAAGAGTGGGCGTCGTTTACTCCAGCTGAGCGTGGCGAGGCGCTCCGCCGGTTTGCGCGGGCAGTCGAAAATGACGTTGAGACTCTCGCAGCACTCGAGGTGCGCAACTCTGGACACCCCATTTCCCAAGCGCGCTGGGAAGCCAACCACGTGCGGAATGTTCTCGATTATTACTCCGCGGCCCCCGAGCGAATGCTCGGAAAGCAGATTCCCGTCGCAGGCGGAATTGACATCACGTTCAACGACCCGCTCGGTGTTGTCGGAATCATCACGCCGTGGAACTTCCCCATGACAATTGCGTCGTGGGGATTCGCCCCCGCGCTCGCAGCGGGAAATGCCGTCGTGCTCAAGCCAGCCGAATGGACTCCGCTCACGAGCATTCGACTCGGCGAACTAGGCGTCAGTGCTGGGCTTCCCGACGGGCTCTTCCAGGTTCTCGCTGGCAAGGGAAGTGTCGTCGGTAACCGTTTCATCACCAACGAGACCGTTCGCAAGGTTGTCTTCACCGGCTCAACCGAGGTCGGAAAAGGAATCATGCGCGGCGCGGCCGACCAGATCAAGCGCGTCACCCTCGAGCTCGGCGGAAAAAGCGCGAACATCGTGTTTGCCGACGCCGACGTCGACAAAGCTGCAGCGACTGCGCCATACTCGGTGTTCGAGAACGCCGGCCAGGACTGCTGCGCTCGGTCACGAATTCTCGTTCAGAAATCTGTGCTCGATCGATTCATGGAACAGCTTGAGGTCTCGGTGTCAAAGCTCGTGGTGGGTGACCCAACAAACGAGGCAACCGAAATGGGGCCACTCGTCCACGCGTCGCACCAGGCTGGCGTCGAGAAATACCTCGAGCACGCCGACGTTGCGTTCCGCGGGTCAGCACCGAGCGGCCCTGGCAACTGGTTCGCTCCGACGGTAACGATGTCTCGAGGAGTCACCGACCCGTGCATGACGGACGAAATCTTCGGTCCGATTGTCACCGTTCACGCATTCGACGACGAAGCCGACGCCATCGAGATTGCCAACGCAACCGAGTTCGGTTTGTCGGGCTCAATTTGGACCCGTGACATCGGACGCGGCATCCGGGTCTCGCGTGCTGTGGAAAGCGGAAACCTTTCGGTCAACTCGCACTCGTCAGTGCGTTACAACACTCCTTTTGGCGGAATGAAGCAATCAGGGCTCGGGCGCGAACTGGGGCCCGACGCACCGCTTCACTTCACCGAGGAAAAAAACGTCTTTATCCCTGCCGATTAGTCACAGAAAGGACTCACCATGGCAATTGAAACAATGGATCTCACACAACGACTGAAGGGCAAAGTTGCGGTCATCACCGGTGGAGCGAGCGGAATTGGCCTCGCGACGGCTCGACGCATGGCTGCAGAAGGCGCCATCGTCGTCATCGGCGACATGAACCCCGAATCCGGCGAAGCAGCCGCGGCAGAGGTCGGCGGCATGTTCATCAAGGTCAACGTGACCGATGAGGACGAAGTCAACAATCTTTTTGACACCGCCGCGTCGAAATACGGCAGCGTCGACATCGCGTTCAACAACGCCGGAATCTCACCACCCGATGACGACTCAATCGAGACGACCGAACTCCCAGCGTGGCAAAAGGTCCAAGACGTCAACCTCAAGAGCGTTTATCTCTGTTGCCGCGCTGCGCTTCGCCACATGACCAAGCAGCAGAGTGGCTCGATCATCAACACCGCGTCGTTCGTTGCGGTCATGGGAAGCGCAACGAGCCAGATCTCGTACACCGCGAGCAAGGGCGGCGTTCTCGCGATGAGCCGTGAGCTCGGCGTTCAGTTCGCGCGCCAGGGAATCCGAGTCAACGCACTCTGCCCCGGCCCAGTGAACACGCCGCTGCTTCAGGAACTGTTCGCTAAGGATCAGGAGCGGGCGCAACGCCGATTGGTCCACATCCCACTCGGCCGTTTTGCAAAGCCAGAGGAATTAGCCGCAGCAGTGGCCTTCCTCGCGAGCGACGACGCTGGATTCATTACCGGAGCGACGTTCCTCGTCGACGGCGGTATCTCCGGGGCTTACGTCACCCCACTCTGAAAATGAACGAGTTCGATCTGTCTGCCTCGACAGCCCCCGATGTGTCGGTGGGTGGAGCAGACAGGTCGCTCTTGTTGACCCCTATTCGAGGCGGGAACGCATACGAAGAGGCGGTCGAGCGAATACTTCACACCATCCGGCTGGGGCTCATTCACCCTGGCGACCAGTTACCGCCCGAGCGTGAACTCGCAACGATGATGGAAATTTCACGCGACACGGTCCGCGATGCAATTGCGTCGCTCACGGACGCCGGGTATCTCGTCATTCGGAGAGGCCGCTACGGCGGTACGTTCATCGCCCCGAACCTCCCAGAAGGGCCCGTCGTTATCGGGCGAAGCGGAGAGTTATCCAAACGGAAGAAGTTTTCGTCGGCTGAGATTCACGATCTGTTGATTGTTCGATCCGTGCTGGAACCAGGAGCAGCCTTTCAGGCGGCGGTCACGGACCTTACGGGTGATGCGAGAGAGCGACTGTGGAATGCACACCTTGAGACGTCTGCGTCGGAGCCGCGCGATTATCGCCGCTTCGACTCTCGCCTCCACCTCCTCATTGCGGAGCTCACGGGGTCGAACGCGCTCGTCAATCACGTTGCCCAGACACGGGTTGCCATCAATGAACTTCTCGACGAGATTCCGCTCCTCGCGCCCAACATCACTCACTCCAATTCGCAGCACGAGCAAATTGTCATGGCAATCCTCACCGGCCGGCCAGAGGATGCGGAAGCCGCAATGCGCGACCACCTCTCTGGGTCTGCAGCGCTGCTTCGAGGGTTCTTGAGCTAAACGCTCACCGACCGAGTTGCGCGTCTTCGGTGGCGGAGTCGTTATCGGGTGATGGCTTTTCGGTTCGTCGCTGAAGGTCATTGGCTGCGCGCTGTCGAAGCTGCCCGAGAAAAAGAAGGCTGATTGCGAGCGCAATGAGTGTTGCGAACACCGCCGCCCATCCCCAATCGACTCCGACGATTACGAGAACGGCAAGCGCGACGACAAAAACTCCCAATCGAGCCACAACGTATGCGAGCCACTGATTCATGACTCAATCGTAAGCGCCCCGATGGCACCTAGTATTTGAACATGCTTCCCCGAGTGCTTTTTGCGTTGGCGGTCATCGCCGTTGCGGTCGACATCTATGCCATTGCCGACATCGCGTTGACGGCCCGCAACCGTCTTCGATCGCTCAACAAGTGGCTCTGGATTGTCATCGTCATTGTCATCACACCAATCGGCGCAGTCTTGTGGTTCATTCTTGGCAAAAAAAAGAAGAACGCCGCCGACGGACCACTCGGGCCTGATGACGACCCCAACTTCACAGCCCCGGACGGAGAAACAGCACGCGACCGAATCACGCGGCTTGAAGAGGAGCTTCGCCGATTGGACGATGAGGAAAACATGCCGCCGGATCCGTTCCTCGATGATCCTGACCAACCAGGGCCGGACAAACCGTGACTCCAGGGGATGTTGCACCTTCCAGTTCATGGTCACTGCACTTCCTTGAGGCACTCGTCAGTCGCGGTGTCAAAGACATCGTGGTCTCACCCGGTGCACGTTCTCAAGCGCTTGCGCTGGTAGCTGCCGCGTTTGCGGATCGACAGTTGATTGACTTGCACGTCATCATTGACGAACGCGTAGCAGCGTTTTTTGGACTCGGTCTTGCCGTCGAAACAAAGCGACCCGTTGCCATTCTGACAACCTCGGGCACGGCCGTAGCCAACCTCCACCCCGGTGTGCTTGAGGCGCATCACGCTGGGATTCCACTCATTGTCATCACCGCGGATCGACCAGCATCGCTTCGAAACGCTGGAGTGAACCAAACGACAATTCAGGTTGGCATGTTCGGCGAAGCCGCACGCGCGAGTTTTGATGTTCCGCCTCCTGAGGCGCACAACGTGAGGTCGGCCATTCAGGTCGCTGATGATGTGGTGACAGCCGCTGTCCGAGAGTCCGGACCGGTCCACCTCAACGTTCAATTCGTTCCCCCGCTGTCGTCCCCCCTTGAGGCGCGACTTTTCGACGGAATTCGAACCGGTGTGCCCCCACAGCTGAGCCGTGCAGAAAGCGGTGTCGGTGTCGTCGCCGCTCCCGGCACTGTTGTTGTTGCGGGCTACGGCGCAGGGTCCCGCGCTGAGAAGTGGGCGCGAGAACTCGGCGCGCCCCTGATCGCCGAAATCTCCAGTGGGGCGCACTTCGGCCCGCACCTCGTGACGGATTATCGACGTTTGCTTCAACTTCCAGAGTTTGCGAACGCGATTAATTCGGTGATTGTCGTGGGACGACCGACGCTGTCGCGCGAGGTTGAAGCGCTGTGCGCGAGACAAGACCTGGATGTCATTGTCGTTCGAGGTCCGGAAGCCATGCCGTATCGGCCAAACCCGCGGGCGCTTGTCGTTGACACGATTGACATTGAAGGCCGTGGTGAAGACTACTCGCAGCGCTGGGCGCTGCCGTGGGCGCGCCTCTCGCGAGCTGGACTCGACCAGCAGAGCAGCGAACCGGCAGCAGACGTCGAGGGAAGTGCCGCCGAAACACACGCCGAACGCGCCAGTTTTGCGCGAAACGAAATGGAGATTCAACGCGAGCCGGTTACCCCGGAGATGCTCGTGCGTGCGGTCTGGGACGTGACATGGCCGCACGATCGAATCGTGTTCGGAGCATCGAGGTTGATCCGTGTCGCCGACGCCATCCTCCCCGGAAAACCACTACGCGTTCACTCAAATCGAGGGCTCTCTGGCATCGACGGGACAATCGCCACCGCGGCGGGAATCGCCAGCGCGAGTCAGAGCGATGCGTTTGCAACGCAGGGAGGGGTGACGCGCGTAATTCTCGGTGACCTCGCCGCTCAACACGACATCGGTGCACTTGCGTCCGCGAAGGGACGAATTCAAATCATTGTTGGGAACGACGGAGGTGGGCGAATCTTCGATGACCTCGCTGTGGCCGAAGAAGCCAACCCGAATCACTTTGAGCGAGTCATGCGCACACCTCAGGACATTAGTTTCGAGGGAGTTGCCCGTGCGTTCAACCTCGGCTACATCAAGGTGACGAACCGTGGCGACTTGACAACCGCTCTGACCAACACCGCACGCCCCACACTCGTTGAGGTCGTCCTTCCGAAGCACTAGTTCGCGAGCGCGTCGCGAATTGGTCTGAACTTCAGCTCGGTTTCGGCGTATTCGGATTCGGGGTCAGAGTCGGCGATGATTCCTGCGCCCGCGTGGGCAACAATCCCGCCGTCCGTCCACTGAGCACAGCGCAGTGCGATGGCGAACTCACCGTTTCCCTGGGCGTCAATCCATCCAACCGGCCCCGCGTATCGGCCTCTCGGAATCTTCTCGACCTCGGCAATTGCGGCGAGGGCGGTATCCGTCGGCACCCCAGCAACGGCGGCAGTCGGGTGCAGAGAATCCACGAGGTCGAAGATGGTTGAGCGAGGAGCGAGCACGGCGGTGATGTCACTCGCCAGGTGCCACACGTTCGCAAGGCGGAGCGTGAAAGGAACGGCGGCACCGACCACAGCACGGCAGTGACGCGACAGCGCCGAGACGACACTGCCAACGGCGTAGGCGTGTTCGTCGATGTCTTTAGCGCTCGACGCAAGCCCGCTCGCGGCCGCGCCGTCGCTAGCGCTGTCCCAACCACGAGCGGCTGAGCCTGCCAGGACGCGCGCGTGAACACGGGTGTCAACGACATCGACGAGAGTCTCGGGCGAAGCACCCCACAACCCGTCGAACGCAAAAATATGGGTGTCGGGGTACTCCACGGTGAGTGCATGGAGTGGAGCGCGCTCGTCACCCGGTGTTGTCACAGTTCCAGTCAGGGCCCGCGCCACAACCACTTTCCCAAAATCGTCGTTAAGTCGCGCTAGTGC
>WLES01000054.1 GCA_009704155.1 Actinomycetota bacterium
TCACGACCTGGTTGGTGCTCATCGTTCCACCTTCGTGCCAGCATTGTTGACATGACGACGTTCGTGTCCCGCTCCGGCAGAGTTCTCAGCGTGGTCACCGTTGCTGTTTTCGGATTGGCTGTTGGAACAACACTGTTCCCCTTCACAGCAGACGGCTTCATTCGCAGCGTCGCGGTTTTTGGCTTTCTCACGGTCGCCGTTTACGCCGCCTTCTGGCGTCCACGACTTGACGTCACCGACGAGGGTGTCGTTGTGACCAACGTTTTCGCAACACACACCGTCGACTGGGGAGCCGTCCACCTGATCGACACCAAGTGGGGACTCACGCTGTGGGTCACTGGACGACGAATTTCCGTCTGGGCCGCACCCGCACCCGGACGGTACACAACTTTCACCGCTAGCCGTGACCTCGGTGAGCATTTGCCCGAGTCCACCTACCTCGCGGGCACTGTCCGACCTGGTGATCTCGCGTCCACTGAGTCCGGCGGAGCAGCAGCTGTCGTCAGACGACAGTGGGAGCGACGCTCGCCCGACGACGGTCGAGTGGTCACCACGTACTCCGTCGGCATCGCGGTAGCTCTTGGAGTCACCGGGTTGTGCGCAGCACTCGCCTTGTTCACGACTTAGCATCATCGCGAAAACCCTCCGCTCATGATTTCTCGGAATTGAGCGGGCAGACTTGCCGTCTTGGGCATGCGGCGCTGGCGCGGATCGAACGCGTCGCGGAGTCCGTCACCGACGAAGTTGATGCACAGCGCAATCACGACAATGAAGAAGCCGGGCCACCAGAAGAGCCACGGACGGGTCTTGAACGCTTCGTTGTACTCAGAAATAATCTGGCCGAGCGAGATGTCGGGTGCTGTAATTCCGAACCCGAGGAACGAGAGGGCTGTTTCGGTCAGGATCGCGGCGCTCATGAGAAGTGTCGCGTTGACGACGACAACCCCGATTGAGTTTGGCAGGATGTGTCGGAAGATAATTCGGAAATTTGTCGCACCGGCCACGCGCGCGGCGTCGACAAACTCGCGTTCTCGAAGGGCGAGGAATTCACCTCGAACCAGACGCGCTAAACCAGTCCACGACACCAACCCGAGAAGAATGCCCAGCGACAGGGCGTTTCCGCCAACCGTCCGTCCGAGAACGGCACCGAGGATGAGTCCGGGAATGATGATGATGACATCGGTCATACGCATCAAGAGGCTGTCGAGCCACCCGCGGAGGAAGCCAGCGAGTGCTCCAACTACGACGCCGATAACGGTTGCGAGGGTTCCGATGAGGGTCACAACGGTGAGCGACTGCTGAATTCCGCGCATGACGCGCGCAAAGATGTCCTTACCCAGTGTGTCTTGACCGAAAGGGTGCTGCCATGACGGCAACCCGCCCGGAGTGGTGATGGGGTAGTTCTCGTACCAGTTGTATTGCCACCAACCGGGAATCCTGAATCCGTCGAGAACAATTCGTCCTGCGTCAAAATCTGCAGCGAGCTTCCCTGTTCCACCGATGATGGTCCCGACCGAGGTAAACGCGAGCAGGACGACAAGTCCCAGAATAATCAGGCTCGTCACGGCGGCGCGGTGTTGGAGGAAGCGGCGTCGAACAACCGTGGAGAGACTAAGCCCTTCGACTTGGCGTTGCTCGATCGTCAACTCTTGCAGTGCAAGTTGCTCTGTGTTGGGCGTTCTGTCTCGTTTTTGTGCCATGGCTTATTTCTCCGTGACGCGAATGCGGGGGTCGAGGGCGGAATAGGCGAGGTCGGCAAAGATGTTGAACACAACAGCCGCTATTCCCGTAACAAGGAACACACCCATCACGAGGTTGACGTCGACGCTGCGAAGGCCCTGGTTGAACAGGGCACCCATTCCCTGCCAGGCGAACACACGTTCAGTGATGATTGCACCACCAATGACTGCACCGAAATCAAACGCGACGATCGTGGCGATCGGAATCATCGTGTTTCGGAAGGCGTGGCGCATGATGACCGTCGTCTCGGGGAGGCCTTTTGCGCGAGCGGTGCGGACATAGTCCTGATTGAGGACTTCGAGGAGAGTCGCGCGGGTGTAACGCGTGTAGCCGGCGATCGAGATGATCATGAGCGCGGCGGTGGGGAGCACGAGGTGAGTTGCGGAGTCCAGCATCCGGAGCCACGTGTCCTCGTGATTCGTCAGTGCTGGGGTAGTTGCACCAATCGTCGAGATCACACCGGTGCGAAGCGGAATGAGCTGCGTGTACTCGCTCCAGCGCAGGAACATCTGGTCAACAACGAGTGGAACCGTGGCGAGCGCACCGGTGACTGCAGCGACCCGAATCGCTTCTCGTCGATCGTCACCACCGAGGAAGAAACCGGCGAGGGCACCAATTCCGGCGAGGATGCCAGCGACGAGCAGAATTGTCCACCCGGTATTGACGTAGAAGAACAAGAACTGGAATGGGAACCACAGCGCGATGACTGCGACGACAATCGCGCCAACAGACATCTGCAGGGTCCGCTTGGTCAGATTGGACGTGACAAACAGCATGATCAGCGCATTGCCAATCGTGAAAAGCGCGACGCCAACAATTCCAATCGACGGCGTGACGAACCAGTCGGTGAGGTCAAGCACGATGAGCGTGACAGCAATCAAAACAAAGGTTCCGCCAGCAGCCTTGAGTCGCGTTAGGACGTGGCCGCCAACGACTGCCGAGGCGACGAAGGCAAGCACCGCGGCTATCGCGATCGCTATCCACCACGGTATCGACGGATCACCGAGGAACGCGTTGAATCGGATTGCTCCGAACTCCTTGAGAAGAACGGCAACCCAGAAGATCGGCAGCGAGTAAAAGATAAAGGCGGCGAACGTGATTGTGTAGTCGTATCCGCTGTACTGACGAAGAGCGGTCGTCATACCGATGGCAACACCGAACAAAATGGAAAGAACTGTTGCAAGCATCACAAGCGAAAGCGTTGACTGCATCGCGTTGCCGAGTGCATTGGCAACGGGCTCATCGCCGCGCGCAACCGAAATGCCCAAATCGCATCGGCCGATCACGCAGCTCGCCGCACCACCGAGCCACTTGAAGTATCTAAAGAATGGTGGGGTGTCAAGATCGAGTTTTTCAATGAGGGTCTGCATCTTGGCGACAGACTGTGGGTCTTTCGACGTCCTGAGATCAGCAAGTGGATCGCCAGAGTTCGCCGTCAGCATGTAGACGACAAACGACGCCACCAACAACACGGCAAGCGTTGCGAGCAAACGCCGCGAAACGAAACTAATCATGACTTCCTACCGACAACCTCATTGTTGATTTCAACAGTCCTGCAATCCTAGCCGCGCCGTTCTATTCCGTCTCCCCACCAACGGCGAAGGGCCGGGCGAATACTCGCCCGGCCCTTGCCTTAGTGCGTTGGCTCCGATTACTCGGCTACCGCCACGGGTGCCCACTGCCAGAAGTTCCAGAAGTAGGACGTCGAGAGCGGGTTAGGTGCGATTCCGGATGTTCCGTTGTCCCACCAGGTGAGGCCAGGGAACTGGAAGATCGGCAGCGTTGCTGCGTCACCAAACAGGTCTGCCTCGACTGCAGTCTGGAGCTCGGCCTGCTTCGCAGGGTCAAGTTCCGTCTCGAGAGCCGACAGGTTAGCGTCGACGTTCTCGTTCGTGTAGTCCTGGAAGTTGGAAGGCTTTCCGGTACCGTACTGCTGGTCGTTACCCGTGATTGCGAGGCTCGAGGAGCTCCACGCGAAGATAACTGCATCGTGTGGGTTGATCTCGAAGACACTCGGGTCGGTGAACTCCCAGTTGGGCTCGCTCGTGTCAATCACGTTGAAGCCGGCCTGGAGTGCGTTCGCCTGGATCAGTTCGAATTCCTGACCACGACGGACGTTGCCCTCGGGGTACCAGAACTTAACGCTGATCGGTGCGGAGACACCAGCTTCAGCGAGAATGCCCTTGGCCTTCTCAATGCGCTCTGCGTCCGTTCCACCGTAGAAGTCCGAACCGTTTCCAGCAACGATGGTGTCGTAGTTGGGCGATCCGGGGATCGTCATCAACGAGTTACGAAGCTCAGCGTTGGGGTTGAGCGGCTTGATGATGGTCTCGAGGATTTGCTCACGCGGGATCGACAGCAAGAATGCCTGACGAACTGCGAGTGCCTTGTCCTCGTCGCCACCGTAGGTCGCGGGGTCGAACGGTCCACCGTTGTTGAACGTGAGGTCGATGTGCTCGAACGCAGCCTCGTCGCCGCCGACGAAGTCACCGTTTGCGAGTGCTTCGACGAGCGCAAGGAGGTCAGCCGTTGGCTGTCCTGATGCGACCTGAACGTCACCGTTGTCGACCGCCTGAACAGCAGCGGTCGGGTCACCGATTTCGCGGATGGTGATTCGTTCGTACTTCGGCGAGGGGCCCCAGGTGTAGAGGGGGTTGGCAACGAGAGTCACGTACTCATCTGCAACGACTTCCTCAACACGGTATGCACCGTTCGAAAGGAAGACGTTCTTCTGAGCACCGGCGGTGGGGTCGGTGTCCTCTGCGGTTGCATCGGTGACCTGGTAACCGGTGTTCCATGCCTCAGCAACGGGTGCAAGCCACTCGGTGTCACCGTTGGTGACAGCCTCGATGAACTTGGCCTTTGCTTCGTTGGCGTCGGTGATCTCGGGGTACGCCATCATGACGGTTCCGTGAGCCGAGACACCAACACCGAAGTTGATCTCCCAGTCGACGTATGCCTTGTCGTAAGAGAATTCGAGGGTACGGCCAGAAACCGTGGGGAGCGTCGACGCGAGGTCATCGCGAGGAGCTGCGTGGAGGAAGAGGTACTCGTCATCGGCGTTCTTGAAGTAGCCGAAACCAGTTACCCATGCGAGGAGCATGTCTGCACCGTCAACTGCAACGCCATCCGACCACTTAACAGCGTCGTTGATGGTGTACTTGACCGTGAGGGGCTCGTCGCTGGTCTTCTCATACGAACCGAACTCTTCGCTCAGCAAGAGCGCAGGGGTGTTGTCGTAGTAGTTGAAGCCTGAGTTGGCAACATACGACGGAAGCAAGTTTGCAACGTTGTTGCCACTCGCTGACGACGCGTTGAACTCAGACGCGATGTCATTCCAGGCGACCGTAATGGACGTACCTTCGATGACCTCGGACTGGTAAGGCAGTGCACATCCAGAGAGGACAAGTGCGCCCGCTCCGATGACAGCTGCCGAAGCGAGAATTCGCTTAGATTTCACTGTTTACCTCCTAGAAAGCGTGGTTTTTTGCGTCACATGTTTTGCGACCCACGCCGTGATGAATCCAACACTATTGCCGATAGCGTTGAGAATAAAACCACGATGGATACGGTTCGGTAACGAAAACGCCTTCCGTGCTGCGCACGAAAGTGGAGGGGACACAAGAAAATGGCACGAATCAAGTGGGAAATCGCTATTGTTCTCGCGTTGTCATACGGCATGTCGGCCCTCTATTCGCTCGTTCGAATTGTTAATCGTTTGCTCGACACAGCACCTCTCGGCGCTCAAACAGCGACGTTGAACCGGCCCCTGGCACAGCAGGAATTCTTTGATCTCATTTTTCAACTGCTCGGAGTTGCGAGCGGACTGGCACCGGTTGCCCTCGTTTTATGGCTCGTGTGGCGTGACCGAAAACCCCACTTTGCCGACATCGGCCTTGGACGGAATGCCGGCGAGCGCCGTGTCGGTCGGGAGCTTCTCGCGGGTGTCGGTCTTGCCGCAGCCATCGGCATTCCCGGAATTGGTGTTTACCTTGCCGCCAAAGCGCTCAACCTTGGCGTCACCATTGTCCCGACAGAACTCGACGCTCACTGGTGGACGATTCCCGTGTTGCTCTTGTGGGCACTTCGCGCGGGGCTCGGCGAAGAGATTGTCGTTGTCGGATACTTATTCACGCGTTTGCGTCAGCTCGGCTGGGCACCCTGGGTGATTGTTGTGTCAGCCGCAGTCCTCCGCGGGACCTACCACCTTTATCAGGGGTTTGGCGGTTTCCTCGGAAACATCGCCATGGGGTTAATTTTCGGGGCGATTTATGCGCGCACGAAGCGGCTTCTGCCGCTTATCACGGCACACGTCGCGATTGACACGGTCGCTTTCGTCGGATACCCGACGGCCGTCGCCCTGTTTCCCGACGTTTTCGCCTAGTCGGCGAACGCTGATGGGTCAGGGCAAGCGCACGCTAAGTTGCGGTCGCCGTATGCACCATCAACTCGACGGACCGGCGGCCAGTACTTCATTCGCTCGGTGCGGGGGAGATCGGAA
>WLES01000055.1 GCA_009704155.1 Actinomycetota bacterium
CACTCCACGCTGCCGACGATTGTTGGTGAGCCGTCAAGCAGTCCGCGAACTCCCGAACCAGGAACCGCCTCGATGTTGTCGCCGGCCGAAAAATCAATTCCGATGGATGAAGCGTGTGTCGCAATTGCTCGCGCGATGGGGTGGTCAGTTCCCGAATCAATTCGAGCAGCCGCCTCAACGACATCGCGGACGTCGGCGCCTTCGGCAATGACATTGACGACCGAGGGCTTCCCCGCCGTCAACGTTCCCGTTTTGTCGAACACGATGGTGTCGATCCGGCGCGTGCTTTCAAGCACGTCAGTTCCGCGAATGATGATTCCGCTTCGAGCGCCTCGTCCCGTTCCGACGAGAAGAGCCATCGGGGTTGCGAGCCCGAGAGCGCACGGACACGCGACGACGAGTGTCGACACCGCGACTGCGAGCGCCGTGTCGACGCTTCCGGTCGTCCACCACCAGCCAAGGCCCGCGAGAGCCGCGAGCACGATGACCAGGGGCACGAACACGGCTGAAATCGTGTCGACCGTTCTTTGAATCGGCGCTTTGCCGGCTTGTGCCTCTTCGACCATCCGCGTGAGTCGAGCGAGTTCTGTTGCTGACCCGACGGCCGATGCCTCGATCACCAACCGTCCCCCGGAGTTGATTGTTCCGCCAATGACCGCACTCCCCGGCGAAACGTCTACCGGCATGCTTTCACCCGTGACCGAACTCGCATCGATTGTCGACCGGCCGTCGATGATGACTCCGTCGACGGGGACTATTGCCCCGGCCAGAACGACGACTCGATCTCCGACCTGAACAGCGCCCGCCGGGACGCTGACTTCTCGACCATTGACGAGCAGAATAGCGTCCTTCGCAGCTACCTCGAGGAGAGCGGTCAGCGACTGCCGAGCAGTGCGTTTTGCGCGTGCTTCGATGTATCGGCCGAGGAGAACAAACGTCGACACGACGGCGGCTGACTCAAAATACAGAGCGTGGTCGGCAAAGCCGAATAACTCCATCGGCATTCGCATGCCAATGGTTCCTGCCATCGTGAAGAACAATGCGTAGACAGACCAGGCGTAGGCGACGGTGACGCCGAGGGATACCAGCGTGTCCATCGTGGTTGCTCCGTGCCGCAGGTTACTCAGCGCGGCACGGTGAAACGGCCACGCCACCCAGGTAACAACAGGGGTGGCGGCAGCGCCAACCACCCACTGAAATCCTGGGAACTGGAACTCTGCAATCATCGACAGGGCGACAATGGGGATCGTGAGCGCCAGACCAACAATGACCCGTGCGGTCAACGCCCCACTCACGGGTGCTTCCGGTTGGCGCAACTCGGCTGGGTCGATGACCCTCGCGCCGTAACCGACGCGCGTTACAGAGGCAATCAACTGAGTTGTGTCCAACTCGCCGTCGGAGTCGATTGATGCCCGCTCGGTCGCGAAATTGACGGTCGCCGTCACCCCGGGGATTGCGGTGAGTGCGCCTTCGATGCGGCCGGCGCACGTCGCACACGTCATCCCCTCAAGGGCAAGGTCGACGTGATGAGGGCGCACTAGGACACGAGTTGGTAACCGGCTCCGGTGACGGCATCGGCCACGAGACCGCGGTCGACGTCGCTGTCGGAATCGATGTGAACGGTGGATTCGCCGTTCGGAACGAGGTCGATGCGAACCGCTGACACTCCGTCCACCTCTGCGACGGCGCGAGTTACGGTCATGACACAGTGATTACAGGTCAACCCCGTAACCGTAAAATCATAAGAATTCATTGCGATTGCCTCCTTTGTTGACCTCAACCCTGCCAACGTCGAGTTATTCCCACGATGGTGCGCAAGAGGGGACTTGAACCCCTACGCCCTTACGGGCACTGGCACCTGAAGCCAGCGCGTCTGCCATTCCGCCACTTGCGCGCGTCACGAAGACGTGCAGAGCAAGGCTATCACGGGGGTGAAGCAGCCTGCCCGTCGCGCCAGCAACGCCGAATAGACTTGGGGAACACCGTAGGGGGATTGTTCATGGGCTTACTCGACAACGTTGAACGTGGTCTGGAGAAACTCGTTAGCGGTGCCTTTTCGAAGAGGTTTCGCGGAGGCGTTCAGCCAATCGAGATTGTTGCCGCTCTCAAGCGGGACGTCGATTCACGAGCAGTCGTCGTGCAGCGGGATCGAATTCTCGCACCCCATTCCTTCACGGTTGGCCTGTCGAGCGACGACTTCGAGCAGCTTAATTCTCACGGTGCCGTTCTCATCGCCGAGCTCGTTACTGCGGTTCGCGATTACGCTGAGCGCCAACGGTATTCATTCGCTGCGCCCGTCACCGTCGGTCTTGTCGCGGCTGCTGATATCCCCAACGGGACGGTTCGCGTCGCATCCCAGCCGCTTGACGCTGTCTCCAGCTGGCAGCCTGCGCTCGAGTTCAACGGTGACATCATCAAGCTCAATTCAGCGGAATCGATTATCGGTCGCGGGTCCACGGCGCATGTCGTCCTCGAGGACACAGGAGCATCACGACATCACGCACGAATCCTGTGGAACGGCAAGACGGCTGGCCTCGAAGACTTGAAATCCACCAACGGAACCTTTCTCAACAGCAAACGCATTACTGCGTCCCCGCTCGAACACGGAGACGTCGTTGGTGTCGGATCCGCCCGCCTGATTTTCCGAATTCTTCCAGGGGACAAGCCGTGAGTGAACTGACCCTGTTCGTCCTCCGCTTCGGGTTTCTCGCCCTCATGTGGATTTTTGTGTTCGCCGTGGTCTTTGCGCTTCGCAGTGACCTTTTCGGTCACTACACTCGCCGAACTGGACGCGCAGAGGGCGACATCACAGTAAACCCGATAGCGCCAGCAGCCCAATTCATGCCGCCAACCGAGATTCCAGCGAATTCTGATCCGGCCCGAACACTGGTCATTGTCGCTGGTGCGCGTGAAGGCTTAGAGATCCCGCTCACGGCAGACCACCTCACTATTGGGAGAAGTGCGCAGTCCGGGCTCGTCATTCGCGACGAATACACATCAACCAACCACGCACGGCTTCAGTTGTGGAACGGCGATTGGGTCATTCAAGACCTCAGTTCGACGAACGGAACGTTTGTCAATAGCCAGCGAGTGAGTGTGCCAACGCCAGTTCCGCTCTACACGCCGGTGAGTATCGGTTCCACCATTTTCGAGCTGAGGCCCTAAATGGACGCGCGCGTGCTCACCGCAGCGGGGAGCGATGTCGGCCACGTTCGATCGAGCAACCAGGATTCCGGGTACGCGGGAACGCACCTCTTCATGGTCGCTGACGGAATGGGCGGTCACGCGGGTGGCGATGTAGCGAGCTCGCTCGCGACGCAGGCAATCACCGCTGTCGCTGACGAACGATTCCCCACAATCGAAGACGCCCGCACGGCGCTCGTGGATGCAATCAGGAACAGTGCTCAAGAATTGACTGACGCCGTCCGCGAACACCCTGATCTGCAGGGCATGGGGACAACAGTGAGTGCCCTGATCCGCCATGACAGCAATGTCGTAATCGGGCACATCGGTGACTCGCGTGTTTATCGCTACCGGAACGACGTTCTTGAACAGATCACTGCTGACCACACCTTCGTTCAAAAGCTGGTCGACACCGGACGCATCACTCAAGCCGAAGCCGCCGTACACCCGCGCCGCAACGTACTCATGCGGGTTTTGGGTGATTTCGAGCCAAACCCCGAAATCGACTCGATGGTCGTTGAAACAGAACCGGGCGACCGGTGGTTGCTCTGCTCAGACGGACTGTGCGGTTACGTCGACGACGTAGCTGTCGCGCGAATTCTCAAGACTCATCGTGATGCGTCGGTCGCGACCGACAAGCTCATTCAAGCTGCGCTCGATAAAGGTGCGCCGGACAATGTGACCGTTGTCCTCGTCGGTGTGAACGAAACCTCGATGAGCGCTGCGTCCAAGCCGATTCTCGTCGGCGCGGCCTCTGAGCCCCTGATTTTTGACGCGGTAACGAAGCGTATTCCTCTGCTGTCGGGGCGGTTCATGGGATCAGCAGCAGGTAACGCCTTGGCCGAAACCTTTGCCACGCCTGACTTTCTTGAGACAATCATCGCGGAAGACAAGAATCGAGCAATGGTGCGCCGAGTTCGGTGGGCAACCTACCTCGGGATTGCACTCACCGCGATCGTCGGTTTTGGGCTCTATGGGTACTTCTGGACCCAGTCACAGTTCTACGTTGGTTCCGACCAGGACAGCGTCGTCATCTTCCGCGGAGTCAGCGGTGACGTCGCTGGAATTCCCCTTCACGCGGTGGAAAGAGACACCGATATTCCACTCGCCAACCTTCCGCAGTACTTGCAGCAAGCGGTGAAAATGACCATCCCTGTCGAAAACTACGACAAGGCTCTCGAGGTCGTCAACAGGATTAAGAATGTCAGCAGCACCCAGTAACTCGGCCAACGCGACCATAACCGAACAGCTCCTGCTTCGGCTGAAAGTGCCGACCAAACTGCGAAACATTGAGGCGAGCCTCATCGTTTTCGCGATGATCATCACCTCCGCAGCACTTGCCCTCGTCGACCTCGGTGCCGTCGGCCGACTGGATGTGTCGATCATCGGGCTCACGCTTGGTCTCGGGGCGATTGTCTTGGCGCTCCACGTTGTTATGCGGTTCATCGCTCAAGACGCGGATCCGCTCATCCTCCCCATCGTGACGCTTCTCAACGGGCTCGGTATCGCCATGATTCACAGGCTCGACCTCGCTAATGAGCTAGTGGGGTGGCAGTCTCAAGCCACCCGCCAGATCGTATGGACGGCAATCGCGATGGTTGTCGCCATCGTTGTCATGATCGTCGTGCGAAATCATCGAGTGTTGCAGCGGTATCGCTATCTCTGGATGGTCGTTGGGGTCGCGCTGCTGGTGATGCCCCTGGTTCCCGGGATCGGTGTCACCATCAACGGCGCGCGCTTGTGGGTGAATCTTGGTTTTGTTACGTTTCAACCGGGCGAGATCGGGAAAATCGCTCTCGCACTGTTCTTCGCCGGATATCTCGTCACCGCTCGCGACTCCCTCTCGATGGTGGGGCGCAAGTTTCTTGGTATTCGCTGGCCACAGCAAAAAGATCTGGGCCCAATCGTCATCGTGTGGATAGTTGCCATGTTGGTCTTGATTTTCCAACGCGACATGGGTACGTCACTTCTTTATTTCGGTTTGTTCCTTGTGCTCATGTACGTTGCCACCGGCCGAGCAATTTGGTTCGTCGTCGGCGGTGGATTATTCGGTGCTGGAGCTCTCGTCGCCAGCCGATTCCTCACCTATGTCGAGGGTCGGTTCGACGCGTGGCTCGACTCCTTCAACCCGGCACACTACGAGGCAATCGGTGGGTCGTACCAGCTCGTACAAGGCCTTTTTGGGCTAGCCGCCGGTGGTGTTATCGGCACAGGACTCGGTGCAGGGCACCCCGACATCGTTCCGCTCGCTGAATCCGATTACATCGTTGCGAGCCTCGGGGAAGAACTCGGGCTTGTCGGGTTGTTTGCCATCCTCTCGCTCTACCTTCTTTTCATCTCGCGCGGAATGCGTATTGGTGTCAACGGTGCTGACGACTTCGGTCGACTGCTTGCCGTCGGACTGACGTTCGTCATCGCGCTGCAGGTGTTCATCGTCATAGGCGGCGTTACGCGAGTCATTCCCGTCACGGGCCTGACGACTCCGTTCCTCGCAGCCGGCGGTTCGTCGCTCGTTGCCAACTGGATTATCGTCGCGTTGCTTCTCAGGCTTTCAGACACTGTTCGGCAGCAACGCGAAGTCGGTGATGCAGCATGATGAAGGAACTTCGCCGCGTGAGCCTCGGAATCCTCGTGATGTTCGGAACTCTCTTCGTCTCCACGACCGTCATTCAGGTGTTTCAAACCGACAATCTCCGGGTTGATCCTCGCAATGTGCGAACCCTGTACGCGAGCTATTCGGCTGAACGCGGCTCCATCATTGTGGGTAACACCGCGATTGCCCAATCCATCCCGATTGACGATGTTTTCAAGTACCAGCGCACGTACGAGGGTGGCGGCCTGTATTCCGCGATCACGGGGTACTACACAATCAATCAGGGACTCGCCGGTCTTGAACTCGCGATGAACGACGAATTGAGTGGGCAGTCCAATGCGCAGTTCTTCGATCAGGTGCTCGCACTGGTGACGGGAAAGAGCCCTCGCGGAGCCTCAGTTCAGTTGACAATCAACGCGGCTGTTCAGCAGGCAGCCCGCGATGCAATCGGGGATCTCTCA
>WLES01000056.1 GCA_009704155.1 Actinomycetota bacterium
GCGCCCGCCCTCGAGTTCTTTTTCGATGCGGTCCTCGACCTCGTCCGGCAATTTGGTTCCGCCGAACGAGAAAAACTTGATGCCGTTGTCTGGCGCCTTGTTGTGTGACGCGGAAATCATCACCCCAAAGTCAGCGCGGATATCCTCGACAAGAAAAGCTGCGGCGGGAGTCGGAAGAACCCCGGCATCGAGAACATCAATCCCAGAACTCGCGAGCCCCGCGGAAACCGCGGCAGCAAGAAACTCGCCGGAAATCCGAGGATCGCGTGCAACCACCGCAATCGGCTTGCGGCCTTCCGCACGCACCTCTTCCGCGTGGCGTCCGCGCGTGAGAACCTGCGACGCTGCTTGAGCGAGGCGAAGTGCGAGATCGGCCGTGAGATCCCTGTTGGCAAGCCCACGGACTCCATCGGTCCCAAAGAGACGCGACATCGGATGTTCGCCGATTAACGCTTCGAGTACTGAGGAGCCTTGCGGGCCTTCTTGAGACCAGCCTTCTTGCGCTCCTTGATGCGTGAGTCGCGTGACAAGAAACCGGCCTTCTTCAGCGTCGGGCGGTTGTTTTCGACATCAATCTCGTTGAGAGCGCGCGCAATTCCCAAGCGCAGTGCACCTGCTTGACCCGACGGTCCGCCACCCGAGATGCGGGCGATGACATCGTAGACAGCGCCGAGTTCAAGAACCGTGAACGGGGACTTGATGAGCTGCTGGTGAAGTTTGTTCGGGAAATACGCTTCAATCGAGCGACCGTTCACGGTCACAGCACCGGTTCCGGGAACGAGACGGACGCGAGCAATCGCTTCCTTACGTCGTCCGACCGCTGCACCCGCAACCGACAGCGCGAGCTTCGGTGCCTTACCCGCTGACGCGGTGGTTTCGCTTACTTTTGCCAATGTTCTAATCCTTTTCTCGGCGCTTACTGCGCGACCTGGTCGAAAACGTAAGGTTTGGGCTGCTGGGCAACGTGGGGGTGCTCTGCACCCGCGTAGACCTTGAGCTTGCGGTACTGGTCAGCACCCAACGAGTTCTTGGGAAGCATTCCGCGGATTGCCTTTTCGACGGCGCGAACGGGGTGCTTTTCGAGCAACTCCGAGTACTTCATCGCCGAGAGCCCGCCCGGGTAACCCGAGTGGCGATACGCCATCTTCTGGCTCAACTTGGAGCCGGTCAATGCGACCTTCTCTGCGTTGACGACGATGACAAAGTCACCCATGTCCATGTGCTGAGCGAAGGTTGGCTTGTGCTTGCCGCGGAGAAGAACAGCAGCGTGGCTCGCCAAACGACCAAGGACAACGTCCTGTGCGTCGATGATGATCCATTCGCGCTGAATATCAGCGGGCTTGGGTGAGAATGTACGCGTCACGGTAGTAGCGCTTTCGGTTCGAGTCGTTCGTGAATCCCACTCCGGTGAGGCTTTCTAGGGAAAACCTCGGTGGAGGGCTCAACCAGGTGCCCGGTTAGGCACCAAGGTTCAATAATAGTGAGAGTTTGCCGTCGGGTCAAACCACGGGTCGACGGTCACGGGTCAAGACAGCGCGTGCGCCCATCTCTTCCGCTGACGGATAGCCGACCTCGACGAGGGTGAGTCCGTGCGGTGGGAGCACGATGAAGGCTGCGGTCCGCAGACGCTGGTCCCTCAGTGTGACCGCATCCGAGGCGGCCAACCTGCCTCTACCGACGGCAACACTCATGCCAACGAGATTGCGAACCATGTTGTGGCAGAACGCATCACCTTGGATCGTCGCGACGAGCGATCCGTCCGTGTCGCGAACCCAGTCGAAGCGTTGCAGTTCGCGGACGCTCGTCGAACCGGGGCGAGGTCGGCAGTACGTCGTCCAGTCGTGCAAACCAATCACTGAATTGGCGGCTGCGTTCATCGCATCAAAGTCGAGAACGTCGTCGATCCAGTGCGTGTAACGGGCGTTCCGTGGGTCTCGCGGTGCGCTCTCGTCAGAGATTCGGTACTCATAGCGTCGGAACAGCGGTGAAAAACGAGCATCAAACCCTGCTGGTGCTTCAATGACCGAATGAATCACAATTCCGCTGTTCGCCAAGAACGAGTTGAGCCGTCCCGTGAGGACGGCAGGAGCCTCGCCAAACTCAAGGTCAACGTGAACGACCTGACCAATCGCGTGAACCCCGGCGTCTGTTCGGCCAGCCACAATCGTGTTGACCTCAGGGGCGCGGGTGACTGTGGCGAGAGCGTCCTCGAACGTGCCTTGAATCGTTGGCAGGTCTGGCTGTTTTGCCCACCCCGAAAAGTCGGTGCCGTCGTAGGCGAGATCAATACGTAACCGCATCGCTTCTCCTCCTTAACGACAATAGGCCCGAGGATTCCCCGGGCCCATCATCACTAAATTACTTTTCGTCGCCCTCGGCTGCAGCTTCCTCAGCTGCAGCGTCGTCAGCAGGTGCTTCTTCGACGACAGCGTCCTCGGCGGCTACCTCTTCAGGTGCAGCTTCTTCGGCCGGTGCGTCAACTTCAGCGACCTCGGTGACGTCTGCTTCAACTGCTTCCACCGGAGCGTCAACGACTTCTGCTTCGACTACGTCGTCAGCCACTACGGCTTCGTCGACGACCTCAGCAGCAGGAGCAGCCTTGGGGGCAGCCTTAGCTGGCTCAGCCTTCGCCTTTGCCTTCTTCGGCTTGGGGTTGACGGGGTCAAGAATCAGTTCGATTACGGCCATTGGCGCGTTGTCTCCCTTGCGGTAACCCGTCTTGACGATACGCGTGTATCCACCGGCGCGGTCAGCAACGAGCGGTGCGATCTCCGTGAAGAGCTCGTGCGTTGCAGTCGTGTTGCGCAGAATGGCCAGAACGCGACGGCGAGCGTGGAGATCTCCGCGCTTGCCGAACGTCACGAGACGCTCAGCGAGCGGGCGGAGGCGCTTGGCCTTCGTCTCCGTCGTCTGAATCGACTTGTGGGTGAAAAGCGCGACCGCGAGGTTCGCGAGCAACAGGCGCTCGTGAGCTGGTCCGCCACCGAGGCGGGGACCCTTCGTGGGCTTAGGCATTGTGTTCTCCTATTCGATGCGAGGAATCTCGCACGGTCTTACTCGTCGTTGGCCTCGAAGAAGTATGAGCTGTCTGCTCCGGGGACGCCGTCCTTGAGTCGAACGCCGCGTTCGGCGAGCTTCTCGAGTACTTCGTCGACCGACTTCTGGCCGAAGTTGCGGATGTTCATGAGCTGGTGCTCAGTGAGGTTCAAGAGCTCGGCGAGGGTGTTGATGCCTTCGCGCTTGAGGCAGTTGAACGAGCGAACGGTCAAGTCAAGTTCTTCGATACGAATGTCTTGGCCTTCAACAACGGGTGCTTCGCTGTGACGGGGGCCAATTTCGATACCTTCCGACTCGGTGTTGAGTTCGCGAGCGAGCCCGAAGAGTTCGACGAGGGTTCCACCAGCTGACGCGACAGCGTCACGAGGGGAAATCGACGGCTTGGTCTCGACATCGACAACGAGACGGTCGAAGTCGGTGCGCTCACCGGCACGAGTTGCCTCGACGCGGTAGGTCACCTTGAGAACTGGCGAATAGATCGAGTCGACTGCGATGGTCCCGATGGGTGCACCGGCAAACTTGTTCTGTTCGACCGACACATAACCACGGCCACGCTCGATGGTGAGTTCGATTTCGAGGTTTCCCTCTTTCGACAGCGTTGCGATGTGAAGCTCAGGGTTGAGGATTTCAACTCCAGCCGGTGCCGTGATGTCGGCAGCCGTTGCGGCTCCCGCACCCTTCTTGCGAAGGTAAGCAGTGACGGGCTCATCGTGCTCGCTCGAAACAATGATGTTCTTGATGTTGAGGATGATTTCCGTGACGTCGTCAATCACTCCGGGGAGCGACGTGAACTCGTGAGCTGCACCGGTGACGCGGAATCGCGTGACGGCTGCGCCGGGGATGGACGACAGCAGGGTGCGGCGGAGTGAGTTTCCGAGTGTGTAACCGAAACCGGGTTCGAGGGGTTCGATGATGAAGGTCGAATGAGTCTCGTTGGTCGACTTTTCGGTGAGAGTGGGGCGCTGTGCAATGAGCACGTGGTTTCCTTTCGGTCAGTGTCCGCTATATGACACTTCTCTGAATGCGGTTATGAAGTTATGGAAGGCTCGATGATCGGCGGTTGCTGACCTCGGGCCACATCGTTGCGCGTTAGACGCGGCGGCGCTTGGGCGGGCGGCACCCGTTGTGCGCCTGCGGAGTGACGTCGGTGATTGTTCCGACCTCAAGCCCTGCGGCCTGGAGCGAACGAATCGCCGTCTCGCGACCCGAACCGGGACCCTTGACGAAGACGTCAACCTTCTTGACACCGTGTTCTTGAGCCTGGCGAGCCGCCGACTCTGCGGCGAGCTGTGCAGCAAAAGGTGTCGACTTACGCGAACCCTTGAAGCCAACTCCACCCGATGATGCCCATGAGATAACGGCGCCGGTCGGGTCGGTGATGGAAACGATGGTGTTGTTGAAGGTCGACTTGATGTGGGCGTGACCCACTGCGATGTTCTTCTTGTCTTTACGACGCGGCTTACGAGCCGTGGTCTTTGGTGCAGCCATTTTCTTGTCCCTTCAGGGGCCGCGGCTAGCGGCCGACCTTCTTCTTGCCGGCGACTGTACGCTTTGGTCCCTTGCGGGTGCGTGCATTGGTCTTCGTGCGCTGTCCGTGCACGGGAAGACCGCGACGGTGACGGATGCCCTGGTACGAGCCGAGCTCAACCTTTCGGCGGATGTCGGCCTGGACCTCACGGCGCAAGTCACCTTCCACCTTGAAGTTGACCTCGATGTAGTCACGAAGAGCAATCAGTTGCTCGTCGGTCAGGTCCTTGACGCGGATGTTCTTGTCGATCTTGGTTGCGTCGAGAACGGCAACCGATCGGGTACGGCCAACGCCGTAGATGTAGGTAAGTGCGATTTCCACGCGCTTGTCGCGGGGAATATCGACTCCAGCGAGACGTGCCATGTGGCTGCTCCTAGTGAACGAAGAGGTCTGTGCCATCGACGGTTCTTGAGCCTCTTACTCAAGGTTCCCCTCCGGAGAGGATGTGTCGCGGCGTTGAATGATATTGAGTTGTGGTTTGTGCTTAGCCCTGACGCTGTTTGTGGCGAGGGTTTTCGCAAATCACCATGACGTTGCCGTGGCGACGAATGACCTTGCATTTTTCGCAAATCGGCATGACGCTGGGGTTGACCTTCATGATGTTTCTCCTGTTGCTGGCGTCGTACCCGGAGGTTCCGGGCCGTTCCTTCTGCGTGGTTACTTGTAGCGGTAAACGATGCGACCCCGCGAGAGGTCGTAGGGGCTAAGTTCCACAATCACGCGGTCCTCGGGGAGGATTCGAATGTAGTGTTGGCGCATTTTGCCCGAAATGTGTGCAAGGACCTTGTGGCCGTTTGCCAACTCGACCCGAAACATTGCGTTGGGCAATGCTTCCAGGACCGAGCCTTCGATCTCGATTACGCCGTCTTTGTTAGCCATATGTCCGTTCGTAACTACTGGAAACCACACGTCGTGCGGTCAGCGCGGCACACCGAGAAGGCATGACACACCAAACTCTGACAATACGCGACAATGGGGCGATTTGCAAATGCGAAGGGTACTATCCGACGCCCAATTTTGCGAGCGCGTCACGAATTCGCTGGGTGACGGCGCTGATTTCACCAATTCCGTCAACACTGACGAGAATTCCGCGCGAACCGTAGACATCAATCAGCGGTGCAGTTTCCCGCGCATACAAGGCAAGGCGGCTCCGGATAATTGTTTCGTCTGCATCGTCAGAGCGGCCTGAATCGAGTGCGCGCTTGAGGATTCGCTCCACAACGACGTCGGGGTCTGCGACAAGTTCAACCACAGCGTTCAGCGTGTTTCCCTGACTCGCCAGTACTTCGTCGAGCGCACGTACCTGATCAACAGTCCGCGGGTATCCGTCGAGCAAAAATCCCGGCTCGCAATCGTCGGCAGTGAGGCGGTCGGCAACAAGCGCATTCGTCAAGCTGTCCGGTACATATTCGCCGCGGTCCATGTAGCCCTTGGCTTCAACGCCGAGCGGTGTTTCGTCGCGGACGTTCGCACGAAAAATGTCACCCGTGGAAATCGCGGGTATTCCGTAAGCCTCAGAGAGCTGAGATGCCTGCGTACCCTTGCCGGCACCGGGTGGGCCGACGAGCAGCATGCGAACCATTACTGAAGGA
>WLES01000057.1 GCA_009704155.1 Actinomycetota bacterium
ATTTTTCGCGTTGCCATCGCAAGCGGAAAGTTCCACGGGGTGATGAGGAAGCACGGTCCAACCGGACGCTTCGAGACGACCATCGTGCCCGTTCCTTCAGGGTTCGGCCCGTAACGCCCGTTAATGCGAACGGCCTCTTCGGCGAACCAGCGAAGGAACTCGCCGCCGTACGTAACTTCACCCTGCGCTTCAGCGAACGGCTTGCCCATCTCCATCGTCATGAGGAGCGCAAACTCGTCGCGTCGCTCAATGAGAAGTTCCCACGCCTTTCGCAGAATCTCTCCGCGAACACGGGGGGACGTGTTGCCCCACTCTTCCTGCACAGCCGCTGCTCCGTCAATCGCCTTTTTCGCATCTGCCTCCGAGGCGTCGGCAATAGTCGCGAGGTGGGCGCCGGTAGCTGGGTCAGAGACTTTCAGTGTCTTGCCGCCTTCAGCATCAACCCACTCACCACCGATGAGCAGCTGGGTGGGGATTGACTTGAGAAGATCCGCTTCTGAGCGCATCGTTAACATCCTTTCGGGACTGGGCGAACGCAGGCGATTTAACTCTACGCCTTTGCACAGCGACATAAACTGTATTCATAGGCGGGTGTGGTGAAATTGGTAGACACGCAGGATTTAGGTTCCTGTGCTTCGGCGTGTGGGTTCGAGTCCCTCCACCCGCACACAACAGAGAGTAAACAATGACAATCGCAAGCGGTCTATTCGATTCCCAGGCAATCATCGAGGGAGCTGGGGTGTGGGCTGTCGTTGTTGTCGCGGCCATTGTCTTTGTCGAAACAGGCCTCCTCATCGGTTTCCTCTTGCCGGGAGACACTCTGCTTCTCATCACCGGCGTTTTGACGTTCCAGGGAACAATCACGCAACCGATTTGGGTCGTCAGTCTTGTTCTCATCGTCGCGTCGATCGCCGGAAATCAGCTGGGCTACCAGATTGGAAAAATCGGTGGCCCCGCCGTCTTTAAGAAGAGCGAGGGTGGCTTACTCTCGCACAAGAGCGTCGAGCGCACCGAAGCCTTCTTCCTCAAGTGGGGGCCGCTTTCTCTCACCATCGGGCAATACGTTCCCATCGTTCGCACCCTGCTCCCCGTCGCTGCAGGCATTGGCCGCATGAATCGTCGCACGTTCACCCTGTTCAACGCGCTCGGAGCCGTGCTGTGGGCCGGACTGCTCCCGATATTCGGTTGGCTCGTTGCCCACATCCCCGGAGTTGCCGAGTTAGTGACCGAATACATCGACCTCGTCCTGATCGGAGTCGTCGTCGTTTCGATTGGATCTGTTGGTTTCCACTGGCTCAAAGAGCGACGGACTATCTCGGCCGAATCAGGCTCCAAGAGTTAGAGCAATCAATCCGCCGTTGATGACAATCACGAGGACGGTGGCGATTCCCGCGAGGGTCCTCACTGCTGAGTGAGCGCGGTGCTCCCCCATGAGTCGCCGTGTGCCCGTGACGAGGATGAGCGGGATGAGAGCGAACGGAATCCCAAAACTCAAGATCACCTGGCTGACGATGAGCGCGAAGGTCGGCTCGACCCCCGCGATGAGGAGGACGAGGGCGGGGATCACGGTGATCACGCGACGCACGATGGGAGCGACAGAGAAGTTCGTCAGCCCCGACATGATTTCGGCACCCGCGTATGCACCGACGGCGGTTGACGCAAGGGATGACGCGAGCAGCCCCACCGCGAACAGAATCGCTATCCCGATACCGAGCTCGTCGTTGAGGGCGGAATAAGCCCCGGTCAAGGTTTCGGACTCAGGATTGTCGCCCAGCACAGCTGCCCCAACGACGAGAAGTGCAATGTTCACGGCTCCAGCAATCGCCAAAGCAACGGTCACGTCAATTCGAGTGGCGCGAAGCAACCTCGGAATATCTGCGCCTGTCGCTGACAGGAAACGATCGCGGGAGAACGCTGAATGCGCGTAAATCGCGTGAGGCATGACCGTCGCGCCCAAGATTGCCGCTGCAAGGAGTAGCGAGCCGGATCCTTCCAAACGTGGCACAAGGCCGCCGACAACAGCCCAGCCATCAACGGGGTGGACAAACAAGCTCGCGGTGAAGCCGATGGCAATCACGACAATAAACAGCGCAATGACGCGCTCGAATGGCTTCGGGCCGAATCGTGATTGCACACCGAGCAGACCGATGGAAACCGCACCGACGATGAGTCCGCCCAACCACAACGGCAAGTCGAACAATAGGTAGAGTGCGACGGCGCCGCCAATGACTTCGGCTACGTCGGTGGCCATAGCAACGAGCTCCCCCTGAACCCAGTAAGCGAGTCGACCGGTCCGCGACTGGATTCGCTTTCCCATCACCTCGGGCAGGCTCAGCCCCGTCACAATCCCCAGTTGCGCCGACAGGTACTGAACAACCCAGGCAATGAGATTGCCCATGACGACAACCCAGATCAGCAAATATCCAAACTGCGAGCCACCTGTGATGTTGGACGCAACATTGCCAGGGTCAAGGTACGCAACTCCAGCCACCATCGCGGGACCCAACAAAGAAATAATTGGTGACGGCGCGGAGCGGTTAGGCACTACGCCAGCTTCTCCGCGATGTAACGGTTAATCGCAGGTGCAATTTTCCCGAGCGCTCGCGCGCGGTGGCTCAGTGCAGCCTTGACGTTCGGCGGCAGCTCAGCGGAGGTCACCGTCACGTGGTCAGGGGCAAAGATGGGGTCATACCCGAATCCGTTCTCACCCTTTTCCGCCATTCGCAGCTTCCCCGGCCATTCACCAATCTCGACACGCTCGCCCTGCGCGGTGACGAATGCGACTGCGCACACAAACTGCGCGTTTCGATTCTTCTTGCCCTTCATCGCGTCGAGGAGTGCCCGTCGATTCGCTTCGTCGGTGCCAGCCTCGGTGTATCGCGCGGAGTTGATTCCCGGTGCGCCATCAAGCGCGTCGACGCACACACCGGAATCGTCCGCAAGAGACGGCAGCCCCGTTCGCGCAAAGGCGGCTCGCGCCTTGATGAGCGCGTTCTCGGCGAACGTCGAACCGTCTTCCTTCGGGGGTTTACCTGTCACCGGCTGGAGGTCGAGCGGGAATCCAATGAGCGGAAGAAGTGAGCGGGCGATTTCCTCAACCTTGTGCGCGTTGTGAGTCGCAATAACGATTGTCGTCGGGGGCTCAGCCGATTCTTCGACATCATCGACGTCGTCTTCTTTTCGCATCAGCCACCCACCGCCAACGTCGCAGTCTGAATCTCCGTGAGTCGCGCGGTTCCGTTGAGTGCGAGAGTGAGGAGCTGGTCGAGTTCTGCGCGATCGAACGGCACTCCCTCAGCGGTTCCCTGCACTTCAACAAAGAGCCCACGGCCCGTCGCAACAACGTTCATGTCGGTCTCGGCGCGGACATCCTCGGTGTATTGCAGATCAAGCATCGGCTCGCCGTCGATAATGCCGACGCTAATGGCTGCGACGGAATCAACGATGGCCTTTGCGTTTTTCGCAATGAAACCCTTTTCGCGGCCCCATTCGATTGCGTCGGCGAGGGCGATGTACGCACCCGTGATGGCCGCCGTTCGCGTTCCACCATCGGCCTGCAGAACATCGCAGTCGATGACAATCGTGTTTTCTCCAAGAGCTTTCATGTCAACAACTGCGCGGAGGCTGCGGCCGATGAGGCGAGAAATCTCGTGGGTGCGACCACCAATTTTTCCCTTGACGCTTTCGCGGTCGTTGCGGTCATTCGTGGCGCGCGGAAGCATCGCGTACTCGGCGGTGACCCACCCCTTGCCTTTGCCGACCATCCAGCGCGGAACACCGTTCGTGAACGAGGCGGTGCACAGCACCTTGGTGTTTCCGAACGAAATCAGCGCGCTACCTTCGGCCTGCGCCGACCAACCCCTCTCGATGACAACCGGGCGAAGCTCGTCGTTCGTGCGACCGTCGATGCGGCTCATTGTGTCTCCTCGTTGATGTCAGCGATTGTGGGAATGGTTCCCGTGGGAAAAGCGTCGACACGGTTTACTTCGAGCCCGAGAAAACGGTGAGCGAGCGTTTCGAAGCGAACCGTGTCATCCCCCGTGGTTTCGAACGAGTGCGTCGGGGCAGACGAATCAGTGCGCAGAATGTTGTGGCTGACAAGCGACTGATACACCTCGAAGGCGGTGGCATCGGCACTCGACACGAGGGACACGTCGGGGCCCATCACGTACTGGATTGCGGCCGAAATCATCGGGTAGTGGGTGCAGCCGAGAACGACCGTGTCGACCTTTGCATCCTTGAGGGGCTGAAGATAGTCACGTGCGACGGCGAACAGCTCGTCGCCGCTCGTCACCCCGGCCTCAACAAACTCGACGAACCGCGGGCACGCGGCTGCGGTGACCACAATCTCGGGGTCGGCGACGAACGAGTCCTGGTATGCACGAGACTTGATCGTTCCCTCCGTACCAATGACTCCGATTCGCTTGGTTCGCGTTCGGGTTACCGCGGTGCGCACTGCAGGCTGGATGACTTCAATTACGGGAATACCGAGGCGATCCGAATACCGTTCTTTAGCGTCGCGAAACATGGCAGCCGAGGCTGTGTTGCAGGCGATGACAAGAGCCTTGACACCCTGATCAGCGAGTGACTCGAGGAGGGCTAGAGCGTGATCGCGCACCTCAGAAATTGGGAGCGGGCCGTAAGGGCCATTCGCCGTGTCACCGATGTATCGAATTGATTCGTTGGGCAACTGATCAATCACGGCGCGCGCGACGGTAAGTCCACCAACCCCGCTGTCGATGATGCCGATTGCTGCGTTCGAATTCACCGTTTCAGCCTAGCGACATCACGGAAAGACGGTTGGGATCGCGGGGTCACCCGGCGACAATCGCAATGCACTGTCGGCCAATTCGGCGCGTGCGCGTTCGTGGTGTGCGCGGGCGTCATGCACCGCCGACTGTCCCCGAAGCGAGTCAACGGGAACACCGTTGTCGATAAACACGACATCGAGTTCGCGAGAGGAGCCGAACCCAACGGGTTCGTTTCCGACATACACGCGCTCCTCAACCGCAAACCCGCTATCGATTGTTCGATACGGGTGCTTTCGTCCGGCAGGGTTTGACTTCTCAGGCGATCGCTTCGCGACGGAAACCCAGTCCCCCGAGTCGTCGACGTGTTCAACGAGTTTGTAGACGAACCCAGCTGCCGGATAACCGCCACCCGTGACGAGTGCAGTTCCGACACCGAAGATGTCGACCGGAGTTCCTCGAAGGGCAGTGATGGTGTTCTCATTAAGGTCGTTCGTGACGACGATCTTCGTCGAAGTTGCCCCGAGTGAATCAAGTTGAGCGCGAACCTCGCGCACGAGGTGCGGTAAGTCACCGGAGTCAAGCCGAACCCCTCCAAGGTTCGGGCCAGCGACGCGAACCGCCGTCTCAACCGCCGCACGAACGTCAAACGTGTCGACGAGGAGCGTTGTGGATTCCCCCAGTGCGGCGACCTGAGCACGAAACGCGTCCTCTTCGGTGTCGTGCAACAGCGTGAACGAGTGTGCTGAGGTCCCACGCGTGGGGATGTCCCACAACCGTCCGGCCTCGAGGTTGCTCGTCGCCGCAAAACCGGCGATGTAGGCGGCGCGAGCAGCCGCAACCGCGGCGAATTCAGATGTGCGGCGCGACCCCATCTCGATGAGGTCTCTTCCATCAGCTGCGGTCACCATTCGAGTCGCGGCCGTCGCGATTGCCGAGTCGTAGTTGAGGACGGAAAGAACGAGTGTTTCGAGGATTACCGCTTCGGCAAACGTCCCCTCGACCTGAAGAACCGGAGAGCCGGGGAAGAATAGTTCGCCTTCGCGGTAACCGCGAATGGTTCCCGTGAAGCGATAGTCGGATAGGTAATCGATAGTCTCTGTGCCGACGACGTGTTCGCTGGAGAGCCACTCCAGGGTCGCCGTGTCGAAACGGAATGCGTCAACCGCATCGATGAGTCGCCCGGTGCCCGCGACCACACCGAACCGGCGTCCACCGCTGAGGCGCCGCGAAAACACTTCAAAAACGCAGGGCCGCTCGGCGCGTCCGGCTTTCAGAGCGGCTTCGATCATCGTGAGCTCGTACTTGTCGGTGAGCAAA
>WLES01000058.1 GCA_009704155.1 Actinomycetota bacterium
AGCAAGGCCCTGTAGCGCAGTTGGTTAGCGTGCCGCCCTGTCACGGCGGAGGTCGCGGGTTCAAGTCCCGTCAGGGTCGCGGACGTCAGAGTCTCTCTCGCGGAGGCTCTTTTGTCTAGGAGCGACAAACTCCTTGGCTCTGTAGCTCAGTTGGTAGAGCGTTCGACTGAAAATCGAAAGGTCACCGGATCGATGCCGGTCGGAGCCACCACTCAGCCCCCGATTCGTCGGGGGCTTTGGTGTATCGGGGTAAAATCATGACGTGATCGAGAATCTCAAGCGTTATCGAACCGCGATTGTGAGCGGCGTCACCGCTCTCGCACTCGTTGCGTCGGGTGTTTACGTTTCGGTTGACACACTTCGCAGTCGTGACGAGGCGCTCGCGCGGGAGTTGCGAGTCCTCAGCCAGGCGATTGACGCGATGCAGATCACCGGTGCCGAATTCCGAGCAATCGACGACGCAATCGATTCCGCAAAGGCGGAACTGGCCGAATCCGAAGGAAAGACCGCTTCGGAGGCCGAGCGTGAGATTCTCGCTCGAGAAATTCGACAAACGGTTCTCGCCCTCGGTCCGCACCGAGTCGCGCGTGACGAGCTCATTGACGAACTCAACGCGGTTCGAACAGAACGCCTGATTGATTCGTGGTGGCCGTGGGAGATTACCGCGCGAACCGATCGCCTCGAAGAGGCGATTGGCGAGTCCGAGGCTCCCTCCGCTTCGCTGGCACTAAGCCTCACGGACGCTGCAGAAGCGGTCACCGCTGCTCGAACTGCCTGGGAGATTCAAGAATCTGCGCGTAAAGCTGCCGAGGAAGCAGCCGCCCGTTTGGCGGCGCCTCGTCGGATCCGTTCGACAAGCACCGTAACCGGCTCTGGAGGTGTGACGGCTCCATCGTCGCCCACCGCCCCAACAGACCCCGGCTCGGTCGGACCGGTCGAACCCGCATTTTCGGTCGAAGACTATGTCGCTGCACTCGCCCCAAACTCCTACATCAGTTGGGTCGATAACTTGTGTGACGGCTACTACGTCTGCGGTCGTGCGTGGGTCGGTGGCACCAGCACAACACCCGTCAAGATCGAACTCGACGGCCTCCTCAGGGACATTTACGCTAACCGAGTTGGGATTTCGGTCCTCGTGCACGAAGCGGCACACGCCCGTCAGTGGTGGACGTACGGACCAGACATTATCTCTGCGAACGAAGCACTAACCGGATTGGTTGGAGCGCCAGCGGTGGAATACATGGCCGACTGCGCAACCATCGTGAAACTCGGCTATTCAACAGGCACATACACGCGCACCTGCACACCGGACCAGCTCGCTGCCGCTGCAACCATCTGGTAGCAATCAGCGGCCCCCAGCCACCACAATTGTCGTATGCGCCACACTCCCCGCTACCTCATGACCGATCCGCTCGAAGTTAAGCGAGTCATTCGGGGAAACGCGTGGGCCACGTTTGTGACCAACACGTCCAAGGGTCTCGTCGCGTCGCACTATCCCGTCATTCTTGACGAGAGCCGCGACGACGAGATTGTCATCGTCAGCCATTTCGGCCGCCCTGACGATGAGCTTCACGAGCTGGGTCAACACGAGGTTCTCGTCATTATTCAAGGGCCGCACGACTACGTTTCGTCGAGCCTGTACGAGCAAGATGACTTCGTGCCGACGTGGAACCACGTCACCGCCCACCTCTATGGAAAGCCCGAAGTCCTCAGCGATGACGAAAATTTCATGATGCTCTCGAAACTGACAGACCACTTCGAACAGCACTTTGAGGGTGGTCGAAGCCTTTCCGAGAACGAAGAAAAGGCTCGTCAGACCGCGAAAGGGACTGTCGGGCTGCGAATGGTCGTCACGCGATTCGACGCGCGCGCGAAACTGAGCCAAAACAAATCAGAGGGAGTGAAGGATCGCATCGAGAACCACTTCGTCGGTTCGAATCCACAGCTCGCGCGCGAAATGAAGCGCGTTCGTGAGAATAAACCCGTCGACAAGGGTTAGCGCGGCTGTTACCGTAGAGAGCATCACGTCAACGAAGGACGTTCCGAAATGAGGGAGTCGCCGATGTCGCCCGGGTCAATGTTGATCAACGGTGAATGGGTCGACGCCGTTGCGGGCGAACGCGAAGACGTCACATCGCCGTTTGATGGGCGCGTTGTCGGAACAGTGCCACTCGCCCGTGCAGCTGACGCAACTCGAGCGATTGATGCAGCCGTTAGTGGCTTTGACCGCTGGCGCCGAACTCCCGCCCACGAACGCGCAGCAATCCTCATGAGGGCCGCCGCACTCGCCGACGAGCGCGCGGAGAACATCGCCAACATCATGTCGGGCGAAAACGGAAAATCCCTGCTCGAAGCCCGCGGTGAAGCTGGTCGGTCTGGCGAAATCATTCGCCTGTCAGCATTTGAGGGGTCGCAGCTCTACGGTGAAACGCTTCCGCTCGATGCGAATAAAGGAACAGGGTTCGACAAGATCGGTTTCACGATTCGACAACCCGTCGGCGTTGTGGTTGCCATTTCACCGTTCAACTACCCAGCGCTACTCGTGCTTCACAAGATCGCTCCTGCACTCGCGGCGGGGAACGCCGTCGTGCTCAAGCCAGCACGATCGACTCCGCTCACCGCACTCGCGGTGGCGCAGTGCTTCGTCGATGCAGGCCTTCCGGCTGGCGTGCTCAACGTCGTCACCGGGCCGGGCGCGGAAGTGGGTGACGCTCTCGTTCGGGACCGCCGTGTTAGAAAGATCTCGTTTACCGGTTCCACCGCCGTCGGGGAACACATTGCCTCCATTGCCGGAATCACCAAGATGTCACTCGAACTGGGCGCCTCTGGACCGGTCATCGTTCTCGACGACGCCGACATTGACGCGGCTGCGCACTCCATCTCGTTGGGTGGATACATCAACGCCGGTCAGGTCTGCATCTCCGCACAGCGGATTATTGTCGCCGAATCGATCGTCGGCGATTTCCTAGACGCGCTGACACCGAAAGTTCAAGCGATTCGCGTCGGTGACCCGTTTGCGAGCGACACGATGGTCGGTTCGATGATTTCCCGCACAGAAGCGGATCGTGTCACCGCTTCGATTCGGGCTGCCGTTGCCGCCGGTGCCCGCCTTGTCACGGGAGGCGAACAAGACGGAAGCCTTATCCAGCCTGCGATTGTCGCGGAGGTTGACCCGTATTCGGCGTTTGCCCAGGACGAACTGTTCGGACCAGCCGTGGCAATCTCGACGGCGCGGGACGTCAATCACGCCATTGAACTCGCCAACTCGACCGCGTACGGGTTGGGTGCTGGTGTTTTCACCAACAACATCGCAAACTCCATTCACGCCATTCGAGAAATCGAATCCGGCGTCGTCCACATCAACTGGACACAACTGTGGAGGGCCGACCTCATGCCCTATGGCGGGCTCAAGTCTTCTGGTATCGGTAAAGAAGGTCCACGTTCGGCCATTGCCGAGATGACGGAAGTAAAGACCGTCATCATGCACGGCACACCGTGGACCACTAACGGGTAAGGAAACAACGATGAGTAGCAGTTCAGGCAAGACCATCCGCTTGACGGTCGCACAAGCCGTCGTGAAATACATTTCCGCACAGTATTCAGTTGCAGACGGTGAGCGCCAGCGGTTTGTTCCAGCGGCGTTTGGCATCTTCGGCCACGGCAACGTCGCCGGGCTTGGTCAGGCACTCGACGAATACAACGATGACCTTCCCTTCATTCAGGGGCGCAACGAACAGGCGCTAGCCCACGCAGCAATCGCGTTTGCTAAAGCATCACGACGTCGTCAAACTCTTGCCGTCACCGCGTCAATCGGGCCTGGGGCGCTCAACATGGTGACCGCTGCTGGACTCGCAACCGTCAACCGCCTTCCCGTTCTTCTCCTGCCGGGCGACACGTATGCGACGAGGCGTCAGGGTCCCGTTCTGCAACAGCTCGAAAACCCGTCGGCGCCGGACATCACCGTCAACGACGCCTTCCGTCCGATCTCCCGGTTCTTCGATCGGATCACGCGGCCCGAGCAACTTCTCACAAGCCTTCCGCAGGCGTTTCGCGTCCTCGCGAACCCCGTCGAGACGGGTGCTGTTGTCGTTGCACTGCCTCAAGACATTCAGTCGCACGCGTTCGACTACCCCGTGGAGTTCTTCGAACCGAACGACTGGAAGATCCGTCGACCTGAGCCAGAAGCCGACGATGTGCGAGCAGTTGCCGCGATCATTCGCAAGGCCACAAAGCCCCTCATCATCGCAGGTGGTGGGGTCATCTATTCGGGCGCCACGGCTGAACTGGAAGCATTGGCGAACGCAACTGGTATCCCCGTTGCCGAAACATTTGGTGGGAAGGGTGCGATTCAAAATCCGGGTGACTGGCACGCGTGGGGAATCGGGCTCGAAGGGTCACCAGAGACGAATCGCTTGGTTGAACAAGCCGACGTCATCATTCACGTGGGAACCCGTCTGACCGACTTTGCCACAGCTTCGCAGTCGATTTTCCAGAACCCCGGCGTTCAGTTCGTTTCACTCAATGTGAGCGAGTTCGACGGCGTGAAGCAGGGGGCACAGACGATCGTCGCCGACGCGAAGGTTGGCCTCACGGCCCTCGCGATCGAGATGTCAGGGTATCGAGTCCCTTCAGCGTGGACCAAGGAAATCCAGACCCGAAACACCGCATGGGTGGCGGCGCGCAACGCGGCGATTGACCCAGACGTCGTCTTTCCCAAAACCGAAGCCCACGACCCAGACGGCACCGACGCGGTCATCACCCAGGGGCAACTTCTGGGGGTTCTCCAGGAACACGCTCGTGACGGCGACATTCTCATTGCCGGAGCTGGCGGTCCGCCCGGTGACGTCCAAAAGGTATGGGACGCCACGAACGGTCGTTTCGCTCACCTCGAGTTCGGGTTCTCGTGCATGGGCTACGAACTGCCAGCCGCCATCGGTGTCCGTTTCGCTAATCCGGACCCGGCACACCGAGTGACAACCTTCATCGGTGACGGAACTTTCCTCATGGCCCCGACCGAGCTCGTTACCGCAGCGCAAGAGGGACTGCCGCTGACCGTCGTGGTTTCGGAAAACCACGGTTACCAGGTCATTCGGCGATTGCAGATGTGGCGCGTTGGGCACCACTTCGGCAACGAGTTCCGCTACCGAGAGCCATCGGCGAACGTCGTCAATGATGTTGTTACCGATGCTGCCCCGCCACGACTCGGAGGAAACTACATCGACGTCGACCTCGTTTCCATTGCTCGAGGTCTCGGCGCACGCTCAGAGCGAGTCCGCACGGTCGAAGAATTCCGCGCAGTTCTCAATGACACACGAAGCGAATCGAAGCCCGTTGTGATTGTCGTTGCCACTATTCCTCACGCGAATCTGCCGGCCTCCGACGTCTGGTGGGATGTTGCACCAGCCGAAGTGTCGGATGCCCCGTGGCTGCCCGCCGTTCGCGACGACTACAACGCCGGACTCAAAAAACAGCGCTGGCACGGCTAGCCATGATTACCCCACTCGACAACGGACGTTTCCGCGAGCGCCTGCGCGCGATGGAGCCCACGATCGGAATTTTCGCTGGGCTGGGTTCTCCGATGGCGGCTGAGGTTGCCGCGGCGTCTGGCGTTGACTGGGTGCTTGTCGACTGTGAACACGGTGCAGTCTCCGACGACGTTGTTTCGGCAACGGTGGTGGCGACCGGAGGTTACGGAGTACCGACGCTCGTTCGGGTCGAATCAGCTGAGCACATTCGTATTGGACGAGCGCTCGACGCTGGCGCTGCCGGAGTAATGATCCCCCGCTCAGATTCCGCTGACCACGTCCGCTCGGTCATTCGACACTTCGATTACCCGCCGGTGGGTGACCGTGGCGTCGCAACGTATAACCGAGCAGCGCGCTGGGGCATGGACATCGATGCCGTGACCGGTGACCGCCGCGCAGCGGCGGTCATCCAAATCGAGACACGTGGTGCGCTGAACGATGTTGACGA
>WLES01000059.1 GCA_009704155.1 Actinomycetota bacterium
AAAAATTGCGCCGGCCCAATCCCTTATTGCGGCGGCGGCCGAATTCCGAGTCGTATCTTCCGATGGCGCAACCGCAATTGGAACAGTTCTTTTCGAAACCCCCATCACCGAAGTGGAAACCGCTGACCGCACCGGCGTGGCCGACGCTCTCACCAAACTCAATGCCGCTTCCGACAACCCCAACATTCGGGTCGAAGTGGCGCAAGACCTTCTCCGATCCCTCGATTCGCTTCTCGGAGTTGGCGAAATCGTCGGACTTGTCGTCGCAGCCGTGACGCTGTTCGTGATGCTCGGAACACTGATCGGGGCGGGGCTTCCTGTGCTCGCTGCGCTCATCGGTGTCGGAATCTCTGCGGCCATTACTTTCGCGTTGTCGGCCGTCTACGAATTCACCTCGACCACCCCGATTCTCGGAGTGATGCTCGGACTGGCTGTCGGTATCGACTACGCACTGTTCATCCTCAACCGTCACCGCAGGCAACTGAAAACCGGCATGGCAGTGCGCGACTCAATTGCGCTCGCAAACGGAACCTCGGGTAACTCGGTTGTGTTTGCAGGGCTCACCGTCATGATTGCGCTCGCGGCGCTCAACCTCACCGGAATCGGATTCCTCGGAGTGATGGGAACAATGGGCGCGATGGCAATTGTGTTCTCTGTGCTCATTGCCGTGACGCTCACGCCAGCGCTGCTCTCTCGAATTGGCATGCGTGTCCTGAGTCGGAAAGAGCGGTCAGCGCTCACAGCCAGCGGGAGCAATTCGGCCGCGTCGGCCGTCAGCACAAAGCCTGTCTTCGCCACTCGACACCCATGGATCACCGTTGTCGCCACCGTTCTCGTGCTCGGCATCGCTGCAATTCCTTTCGGAAGCATCCGGCTCGGGCTGCCAGACGGATCGTCGGAGCCCATCGAATCGGCCGGCTACCAGTCCTACAAACTCACCGAAGAGGCCTTTGGTGAAGGTGTGAACGGCGCACTCATTGTTGTCGTTGAAGCACCGAAAGCCGTCTCGAAAGACTCCGAGGTCGAGTTTCAAGCAACAATCGCCGACGCGATTATGTCGGTCGATAACGTTCAGGCCGCGGTTCCCAGTGGTTTCTCTGAAGACCGCACATCGATGGTGTTCCGGGTAATCCCAATGGAGGGCCCCAACGCTGTCAGCACAGCCGCGGTCGTAACGGACTTGCGTGCCCTCGACGCAGAAGTTGCCGAAGCACTCGACGCCCACATCGAAGTAACGGGAATTGCCGCCGTCAACATCGACGTCTCGAAGAAACTCGGTGAGGCACTCCCTATCTACCTCATGACGGTCATCGGGCTTTCGCTCATCCTTCTGGTGCTAGTTTTCCGCTCCATAGCCGTGCCCATTGTTGCTAGCCTCGGGTTCCTGCTCACCGTTTTCGCGACACTCGGGGCAACCGTTGCGGTGTTCCAGTGGGGTTGGTTGGGTCAACTGTTCGACATCCACGACCCGGCGCCAATCTTGTCGTTCCTTCCGACAATCCTCATCGGAATCCTGTTTGGCTTGGCGATGGACTACCAGTTGTTCCTCGCTTCCGGAATGCGAGAGGCATTCGTCCACGGCAAGACGGCCAAGGAGTCGATCAACTTCGGAATTCACCTCAGCCGAGCAGTTGTTGTGGCAGCAGCAATCATCATGATCTCCGTGTTCGGTGGGTTCATCTTCAGCCACACGACCATGATTCGACCCGTCGGATTCGGTCTTGCGGTTGGAGTGCTCGTCGACGCGTTCATCGTGCGCTTGCTCTTGGTGCCCGCGACCCTCACGCTTCTTGGCAATGCAGCGTGGTGGATTCCCAAGTGGCTCGACCGTATCTTGCCTGACGTCGACGTTGAAGGCTCAAAGCTCGAGGGGAAGCTCGCTCACTAACATTCGGGTTTAGCGCGTTACGAAAAGGTGTTGCGCTGCGTCATCAGAAAGGTCGATCGCGCCGGCCTGTGACGTAATGCGAACAAACCCGTCGGTTCGTGAAAGAGTGACCGCCTGGCCCGGCCTGACACCAGCCGTATCGAATTGTTCGAGTAGCGACTCCTCGACCTGAAGTTGTTCACCGAGTGAGTGAATTGTCGTCGACACGGAATCAACCTCACCTGAATACTCGTGGAGAATTTCCGTTGATGAAACTCCCCCCGTCGAGGCTCGAGTTGCGAGCCCCGGAATGGGGTTGCCATAAGGGTTGGGCTTGCCCTCGAGTTTGTCGAGCATTTTTGCCTCGGCTTCGTCACCCATAACGTGCTCCCAACGGCACGCCTCTTCGTGGCACTGCGCCCAACCAAACCCGAGTTCGTAAAACAGAAACGACTCAGCGATGCGGTGCTTGCGCATAACGGAAACCGCACGCTCCATTCCGTGTTTGCTGAGCACTATCTGACGATTGTCATCGAGTGACAGCAGGTTTTCTCGCGTCATTCGCTCCACGGTTTGCGACACGGACGGCGCGGCCTGCCCGAGTCGCGTCACAAGTTTGGATCGAGTCGGAATGACGTCGTCCTCGACCATTTCCAAGATGCACTTGAGGTACATCTCGGTCGTGTCAATCAGGTCGCTCATGTTCTCCAGATTACGCGAGGAGACTCGGTGCTAGGCGGTTCGCTTAGCCTTTTCCTTTGTGGGTTTGCGTGCACCGAGGTTGAAGGTTGAGGCGAACCCGAGAAGCAAGAATCCCGCAGCTGCCCACGCCGCCAGTTTCGCCCCGTCCGTGAACGCATCACCGGCATCAGTTTGCACGCTCTCCGCAAGATCTGCCGGAACCTGCTGGGCCGTCAGGACATCGGAAAGAAGAGGAATTGCCGAACCTGCTGAATCAACGACAGCATCGACGATTACCGACTGTTGCTCTGAGGGAACACCCGAGTCTGCCAGTTTGCCTTCAAGCGACGCTTGCGTGCCCGTGAACAACAGCGTTCCGAGGACTGCGATGCCCAGAGCTGAACCGATCTGGCGAACCGTCGACTGCGACCCGGAGCCCTGACCAATCTGATCCGCCGGAACATCAATCATGATGACACCGGTGAGCTGCGCTGTAGCCAATCCGATTCCGATTCCGTAAACGAACAGGAACGGTGCGATGATTCCCCAACCGAGCTCGGGTGACGCAAACACGGCTACACCCGCAACACCGACAAGCTCAAGTAGAACTCCAATTTGAACGGCTCGAGCCGCTGGCAACTTGCCGCTCAGCGCACCGCCAACTCCCGATGCAACAAACGCGCCGGCGGCGAGCCACAAGAGGACCAGTCCGGATGAAATGGCGCTCAGTCCGAGGACATTCTGTAGCCAGAGGGGAATCGCAAAGAGGATTCCGAACTCACCCATCGAAATGATGGCCGCAGCAATTGAGCCGTTACGGAACGATGCGATTCTGAACAGATTGAGGTCGAGAAGAACATTCTTGTGTTGTGCTTCACGCTTCTTTTCCCACCACACAAAAACGATGGTGGCAATAATTGCGATGGCGAACGAGACGGGGATGACCGAGATTCCATCGGTTGGCCAAGTGAAATCGCCGAGAACGAACGGGGTCGACGTCTCCGCCATCCACCATCCATAGATGCGTCCCTCGATGAGAGCGAACACGAAGGTCGAAAACATGACGACCGAAATCGCCGAACCGATGACGTCGATACCGCCGGCTCGTTGCGCGACTTTCGACTCAGAGATGAAGTAGAACAGGCCTGCAAGGATGATTACCCCGAGCGGGGCGTTAATGTAAAACGCCCATCGCCACGAGAAGTCCGTTGCGAGCCACCCGCCAAGAACTGGACCAACGGCGACCATTCCACCGATTGTGGAACCCCACACGGCGAAGGCAATCCCGCGCTCTTTGCCCTGAAAGTTCGCGTTGACGAGCGAAAGGGTTGTGGGGAGCACCATCGCTCCACCAATTCCCTGAATCACGCGCGAAAGGATGAGAATTTCGGCGGAGTCTGCCGTGCCGGCCCACATTGACGACGCGATGAAGATCGCGATGCCGATCATGAGTAGGAGCTTGCGACCGATTCGGTCGGCGAGAGAGCCCCACACAAGGAGCAGCGACGCGAAGACAAGCACATAACTTTCTTGAACCCACTGAACTTCGGTGGACGACAGCGTCAGGTCGGAAATGATGGAAGGGAAGATGGTGTTGACGATTGTTCCGTCGATGATGACGAGTGAAATCGCCATTGAAACGAAGACAAGGCCAATCCAACGGTTGCGTGAAGCGGGCACGAGACTCAATTCTGTGAGGGTAAGTGAACTCTTCGCAGTCTAGACCCCGCGCCGATCTAATCGGTGGCGGTGCTAGGACGCTGCGCGCTTCACCATCTCGGTAATCTTCTTTTCGACATCCTTCGTCACCTCAAGGACCGCAAACCCGGTCGACCACATCGGCCCGTCATCGAGATTGGCGGCAACATCAAAGCCGAACGTGCAGTATCGAACCTTGAATTTCCCCGCTGCCTGGAAAAAACAGATGTTCTTGCCGTCCTTGTAATACGCAGGCATTCCGTACCAGGTCTTGGGCGCGAGATGTGGCGCTGCGGCCATGACAATCTTGTGAATTCGCATGCCGATTTCGCGGTCGGCCGGATCCATCGCTTCGTAATTCTCGAGTACCTCGGCCGCGTGCTGCTCGGGGGTAAACTTCCGTCGTCGCTCAGCAGCGGCGGCGCGCATCGCGGCCTTTTCTTCTTTACTGAAACTCTCAGCCATTTCCTCTTCTTTCCTCAAAACTGGCAACCCTCCCAAGTTTATCGAGCGCGGTAGATTGAAGATGTGAGGTGACGTCACGTCACCCAGAACATCCAGCTATGACGAGGAGTTTGAATGTCAACCGAAGCAACCTGCCCAGTCCCCCACGGAGCACTCACCACGGTGGGTTCCAGTGCAACGGAATGGTGGCCGAACGCTCTCAACCTTGACATCCTTCACCAACACGACACCAAGACGAATCCCCTCGGCGATTCGTTTGACTACCGCGAAGCGGTCAAGTCGCTTGATGTCGAAGCGCTAAAGAGAGACCTTAACGACCTCATGACGGACAGCCAATCCTGGTGGCCTGCCGACTGGGGTCACTACGGCGGACTCATGATTCGTATGGCGTGGCACTCCGCTGGCACCTACCGTACGGCAGATGGCCGCGGTGGTGGCGGCACCGGAACGCACCGCTTCGCACCCCTCAACTCGTGGCCTGACAACACCAACCTCGACAAAGCTCGTCGTTTGTTGTGGCCGATCAAGAAGAAGTACGGCAACAAGATCAGCTGGGCCGACCTCATGATTCTCGCGGGCAACGTGGCCTACGAATCGATGGGGTTGAAGACCTTCGGTTTCTCATTCGGCCGTGCCGACGTGTGGCACCCCGAAAAAGACACCTACTGGGGATCCGAGAAGGAATGGCTTGCCCCGAGCGACAGCCGATACGAGAACGTCGACGACCCGTCGACGATGGAGAACCCTCTCGCCGCCGTACAGATGGGTCTTATCTACGTCAACCCGGAAGGCGTCAACGGTAAGCCCGATCCGCTCAAGACCGCCGGACAAATCCGCGAAACGTTCGCGCGTATGGCGATGAACGACGAAGAAACGGTTGCGCTTACCGCTGGCGGTCACACTGTAGGAAAGACCCACGGGAACGGCAACGCCGCGAACCTCGGGCCTGCACCAGAAGCTGCAGGGCTTGAAGAACAAGGCCTCGGCTGGATGAACCACTCCACTCGCGGGATTGGTCGTGACACTGTCACCAGCGGTATCGAAGGCGCATGGACAACCAACCCGACCCAGTGGGACAACGGATACTTCTACTTGCTGTTCACCTACGACTGGGAATTGCGGAAGTCGCCGGCCGGTGCGCACCAGTACGAACCCGTTGGAATCAAGGAATCGGACATGCCCGTCGATGTTGAGGACCCGACGATTCGCCTCAACCCGA
>WLES01000006.1 GCA_009704155.1 Actinomycetota bacterium
AACGCGTAGAGGCTAGAGAGCCGTTTTGTGGAAGTTCTTCCACGAACGCGACGCTGTCGGTCCTCGCTGGCCCTGGTAACGGCTTCCATACTTTTCGCTGCCGTAGGGGTTCTCGCTTGACGAGGACAAGCGGAAGAAGCACAACTGGCCGAGCTTCATGCCCGGCCACAGTTGGATGGGCAGTGTCGCGACGTTGGAGAGTTCGAGCGTCACGTGACCGGAGAACCCTGGGTCGACGAAACCTGCCGTTGAGTGCGTCAAGAGACCGAGTCGACCGAGCGATGACTTGCCCTCGAGGCGAGCGGCGATGTCGTCCGGGAGGGTGACTTGCTCAAATGTGCTTCCGAGAACAAACTCACCGGGGTGCAAGATAAACGGCTCGCCTTCGGCGACTTCGAGACCGCGCGTTAGGTCGGGCTGCTCCTCAGCAGGGTCGATGAAGGGGTACTTGTGGTTATCGAACAAGCGAAAGAACTTGTCGAGGCGCACATCGATGCTGGAGGGCTGAATCATCCCGAGGTCGAGCGGGTCAAGCTGCACACGGCCCGATTCGAGTTCGGCGCGGATATCGCGATCGCTGAGAAGCATGAAATTAGCCTATCGCGGGCGATTTGTTTCTCACTGGGACATTGATGGTCGAGTTTTATGTCGGTGGTCGGGCATAAAATAAGCGACCCTTCGTCAACCAGAACAGAAAAGAGGTTGTTTGGACCAGTCAATAACCGATTTCATCAAACGCACACAGGGTGAGTCCGTCATCGTGACGGGATGGGTCCTTGTCGCAGCAACAGCCGAGGGTGCCATCGCCGGCGCACCCCTCGGCTTCACTATCGCAAACAGCGACGGGATGCCCGCTTACGCAAAAATCGGGCTGCTCAGCTCCGCCGTGGGCTCCATCGAGAACGAGAACCTTTTCCTCGCGTGGGAGGACCGAAAGCTCGGACCTAATCCTCCCTTTTGAGTCGACGCTTCAGAGCGCGGTGGGGCTACTCGATCAGGAAGTCGTTGTCCTTCGCGGTTCGCATGAAGGACACCACTCGCTGATCGACACGAATGTCGGTTGGGCGAAGCGTTCGCGAGAGGTACAGGCCATCGAGCGTTCGAATTCGGGAAAACGCAACATACGCCTGTCCGTCGGCGAACGCACCACGGCCGAAGTCTAGAACTGCCCGATCCAGAGTTTGGCCCTGAGACTTGTGGATGGTGACAGCCCACGCAAGTCGAAGAGGAAACTGTTCGAAAGTCGCTTGAACGTCGGCGTCGACGACATTCTTGTCGGGGTCGTAGGTGTACTGAATCTTCTCCCAGACCACCGGCTTGACCTCAACCGGGTCACCGCCGGGTACATCGTCCAGATCGACGTGAACCATCCCGTCAACTTTGACCACTGTTCCCATTGAGCCGTTCACCCAACGGCTTCCGTCCATCCCCGAGTCGTTCCGCAAAAACATGACCCGAGCACCAGGCTTCAGCTCAAGTTGTTCCTCAGCTGGCATTTGCATTCCGAAATCACCGTCGATGTTGGCTTTCGCAATCTTTGCCTTGCCGGGGAGCGCTGCGAGAGCTCTGGCGTTGATTTCGTTGGCGGTCTGGTTGGTGGCTGACAGGGTGATGATTTCTTCAGGAAGTGGCCTTCTTGCACCAATTTCGTTGAGGAGAGCGCCATCCTCTGACGTCATGTTCCCTCCCCGCATGCGATCGAGCACGTCACGGAAAACCGCTTCGTCTTGGCGCTTCACATCCGTGAGCTCAACCACGCGGGGGCCAGCCTCAGCCCACACCTTCGAGTCGAAAAACCACGGAGACGGATAGTTGTCAACGAGCCACTGTTTTTCCACTCCCTCTTTGAGAACAGGAGGGAGTTGATACGGGTCACCGAACATGACTACTTGCACGCCCCCGAACGGGTCCGTTCGACGCCCCCGAACAGCACGGAGACGGCGATCGATCGCATCGAGTAGATCGCATCGAACCATCGACACCTCATCGATGACGAGTGTGTCGATCTTTCGCATGAGCGTGCGAGCGTCGTCCGTGAGGGGGTACATCTTGGTTTGAGGTGTCACGAGCCCGACGGGGATTCGGAAGAGTGAATGGATGGTTTGGCCACCAACCGCGAGCGCCGCAACCCCGGTGGGGGCCGCGATGACAAGTGACTTGCGCGTGCCCTTGACGAACTCCTGCAGAAGCGTCGACTTGCCCGTGCCAGCCCGCCCTGTGACGAAAACGTGCTCGCGAGTGCTGTCAATGATGTCCATCACGCGACCCTGTTCGGATGTGAGCGTGATGGACATGCAACTACTTTCGGGTCGGGTTTTCCAGAGTACCTCTCTGCGCGAACGGCAACCGTAGGCTGGGGGTATGTGGCGGGAGTTTCGTGACCTGCGCCTTCTCGGCGTTGCACTTCTTGCCGTCTTCTACGGTCTTGTGATCGTGCTCAATGTCACGGTGTTCTCCCCTCAGGCGACTGTTGAGCGTTATCTGGACGCTCTACACGACGGCCGAACAGCAGATGCGGTTGAGCTCGTGTGGCCAGCCGGAAACGAGGGTGACCTGGTCTCGCTGTCGAGCGATTCGGCCCTCAGGCCCACGCTGGCAGGCGTTACTCACACGGAAACGGTCGATGGAATCACCACCGTCACCGCGGATGTCCTCATCCTCGGCGACACAGTTTCGGTTGAGTTCCTGTTACGGCGTGGTCAGTCGTGGTCACCTCTCAATTCGTGGGAGTTTGCGGCTGCACCGACCGCAGTGGTGACCGTCGAAGCATCGCCAGCGGGTGAAGGTTCGCTCAACGGCACACCGCAGTCTGATTCCCGGCGCGTGCTGATGCCCAGTGTCGTGGTTGTCGAATCCGCTTCGCCGTGGTTCGCCGTTGACGCTGTTCCCGTCCCCGTCACCATTCGCGGCGTCGAATTCGTCGTCCCAGCTGAGTTCACGCCAACCGAACTGTTGAAAACTGAAATGGTCTCGGTCGTTCGCGATTTTCTTGACAAGTGCGCTCTGGCGACAACCCTCGCGCCCCCCGAGTGCCCTTTTGCCGCGTTGACATACGACCGTGTTGCGGCTGGTCCTGCGTGGGAGATTGCCGCCTACCCAGAGCTGTCAATCTCCGCGGACGGACGCAACTGGCTTGTGTCGGGCGAAGGCACGGCGCGTCTTACGGTGTCACTCATCGACTACGCGACGGAAGCAACGGTTGACTACGACGAACAAGTCCCCTTCACCGTGAAGGCGACAATTGAAGGTTTGGGTACGGCCAAGCCGACGCTGCGCTTCACAAACACCCAGTTGGACTAGTTCTCGTCTCGGCTGGAGACTCTGTCGAGCATCGCGTTGTAGGCGTTGAGTTCGGCGTCGCCGTCCCTGTTCGCTTGTCGGTCGCGTCGTCTTGCTTCGCGTTCATCTGACCTAATCCATGACAGGATCACGAGTCCGGAAAGCACGAGCGTTGGCAGTTCACCGATTCCCCATGCGATTGCCCCTCCGATTTGCTGGTCAACGATCGGGGTGTCGCCCCACTCGCGCCCCATGGCCCCAAACCATTCAGGGAGCAGAAGGCCGGTTCCTGTCATGAGCGACAGCCCGAAAAAGGCGTGGAAACCCATCGTGCCCATGAGCAGAAGGAGTCGCATGGGATACGGGGTTCGATGTGGACTCGGGTCAACACTGATGAGCGCTTGCACGAACAAGTAACCCGTGAGCAGAAAGTGCACCACCATCCACTGATGACCGAGGTGTGTTGTCGTTGCCCACCCCAACAGCGGTGAGTAATAGAACACGATGAGGGACATGGCAAAAACGACGGTGGAAATGAGGGGGTGACCGACAAATCCAACCCACCTGGACTGGACGATTCCGAGGATCCATTCACGCATTCCCCTCGAACCGTCGGGCCGAGATTCAACAGCGCGTGCAACGAGCGTGACCGGTGCCGCCATCACGATGGTGACGGGGATGAGCATCGTCAAGACCATGTGTGCGATCATGTGCGCGCTAAAAAGGAATTCGCCGTAGACGGCAACCCCGCCGCTCGTTGCGTAAACCAACACGGCCATTCCGATGATCCACGACACCGAACGGTGGATTGGCCAGGTGTCTCCGCGCCGAGTGAGTCGAGCAACTCCCCAGAGGTAAAACACTGTGCTGAAAACCGCGAAGAGGAGCCAAATGAGGTCAATCCGCCACTCCGTGAACGCCGTTTCCCAGCTCCACGGTGCCGGGAGCGGGCGGCCCAAGAGTATCTCTGCAGGTGTCGGATCTGCTGGGAACGTGTCGTCGGCTGGCGTCGCCGTGCGGCCAAGTCCTGTTGCCAGCCCTAGCGCAACGGCGAGCAGTGCCGTTTCAACGATGGCGAATGCTGCAACGCCACGGCGCTGTGAAATCGTCGGGATGATGGATTTTCGCCACCTCGCTCCCAGTAACCCGGCAATAACCGTGATTGCTGCCTTGAGCGCGACGATGATTCCGTACCCTGAGTCGATGTTCTCCCAGCTTCCGATTCTCACAACGCTGCTCGCGATTCCCGTAATGGCAACAATCGAAATGGACAACAGTGCGATGGACGAATAGCGACGCATTGTGGCTTCGCGGTCAGCACCGCTCGCCATCGAGACCACCGTTGCCAGTAATCCGCCAGACCACAGCGAAACAAAGATGATGTGCAGCACGAGAGCGCTGACCGCGATTCCGTGATTGTCGGTGCCGCCGGAGTGACTCATTTCGCCAAACGGCCAAACCATGGCGACGGACAGTGCAAAGGCAGTCGCCGACCACCAGAAAGAATGAGCCAGAGCAAGAATCACCGTGACGACAAGTGACAATCCGGTCACGATGACGAGCAATCGGCCGAGATCAGTGTCAACAATGAAGTATCGAAGGCTTGCCTCGAATCCGGGGTCGAGCGTGACGGGCGCGGCGAACACCGTGAGAAAAGTCAGCGAGGAATAGGCCACCATCGCGAATGAAAGGGTGATTGACGACCCGAGTGCGAGGGAGTGAACTCGATCAGCGGCTTTCCCTGGCGGAAGTGCGAACAGCTTGACAGCGAGTCCCCCGAGCAGGAGCGCCATGGACGCGCTGACCGCGAGTTTGCTGGCGGGGGTTCCGAAACGCACAAGAACGCCGGGGTCTGCAAGAAGAGATTCGGTCGCTGCGCCACCAATCACCAGTGACACAACAAGCCCTACCAGCCCTGCGATCGACACCCCGCCAATCGTCAGAATTCGAGGGCTCATCACAGCACGAGCCTACCGACCCTCGACGGGCAACAGAAAAGGGGCGGAGTTTCCTCCGCCCCTTCCCAAAAAGCTGAAACTACTTGACAGCAGCCTTGAGCTTCGAACCAGCCGAGATCTTGACGCCCTTCGACGCAGCGATCTGGATAGTTGCACCGGTCTGGGGGTTACGTCCCTGACGAGCGGCACGGCTGGTGCGGTCGAAAGCGACCCAGCCGGGGATGGAAACCTTGTTACCCTTGGCAACTTCGCCAGAGACGACGGTAAAAAGGGCGTCCAGAACAGCGTTGACGCCTGTCTGGGTCTGACCGGTGTGAGCAGCGATTGCTGCCACAAGCTCGGATCGGTTCATGCGAGTCCTCCTGTAGTGATTGGGGGTGTGGCTTCAGTAGTTTCCTACGTCAACCGCACTTCACACTACCAAGAAGACTTCTTAACTCCCGGCAATTCGCCCCGGTGTGCCATTTCGCGAAAACGGACACGCGAAATGCCGAATTTCGAGAGGAAACCTCGGGGACGGCCATCAATTGCGTCACGTCCACGAACTCGAACAGGCGAAGCGTTACGAGGAAGCTTCTGGAGTCCGAGGCGGGCTGCTTCGCGATCCTCGGCCGAAGCCTTCGGGTCGACGAGTGTCTTCTTGAGCTCGGCACGCTGTGACGCGTAACGGGCGACAATTACTTTGCGCTGCTCATTGCGCGCGATCTTGCTTTTCTTCGCCATGGTTAGCGCTCCTCACGGAATTCGACGTGCTTGCGGACTACCGGGTCGTACTTCTTGAGAACGAGACGGTCGGGGTCGTTGCGACGGTTCTTGCGGGTCACGTAGGTGTACCCGGTTCCTGCCGTCGAACGGAGTTTGATGATTGGACGGACGTCCTGCGACTTCTTTGCCATTAGAGCTTGACACCTCGCTTGATCATGTCGCGGACGACCGCGTCGATGCCGCGAGCGTCAATGACCTTGATTCCCTTTGCTGACAGGGTGAGGGTCACCTTGCGCCCGAGCGATGGGACGAAGTACGACTTCTTCTGGATGTTGGGGTCGAACCGACGCTTATTGCGACGGTGCGAGTGCGAAATGCTGTGTCCGAAGCCGGGGATGGCTCCAGTCACCTGGCACACTGCTGCCATGGTTTTCTCCTTGTAGTTACCGTGAGAGACGAACTCTCACCCAAGATCACTTGTCTGCGACCAGTTCGGTGAACCGACCACGGTGTGCACCCGCGAGGGCGCAACCTCTCAAGAATACGCGATTAAGGACCGCGACACAAACTCAGGTGTCACACGGACCGCAGACACCGTGGATGTCGGCTGTGTGCGTCAGCACACGGTAACCGTTAGCGGCGGCGGTGCGCTCAGCCCACTGCTCGACTTCGTCCCCCGCGATCTCGGTTGTCGCACCGCACGACACGCACACCAGGTGGTGGTGATGCCCCGTCGAACACGCTCGATACAGCTGTTCGCCGCGGCGAGTCACGGTGTCAGCGATTCCCGAATCCACCAGTGCTTGAAGGGTTCGGTACACCGTCGCGAGCGCAGGAGCGTCGTCTCCAAGGTTCGCGTGCAGACCCTGGGCCGAGATGAACTCTGGCGATAGTGCCAGTGCTGCGGCTACGGCCGTGCGTTGCTTGGTTGTGCGAATCACAACACGAGCCTAATCGTGGTCCTTGGCGCCCTTGATGTGGATGTGATCGTCGTGGTGCTCGATGCCGTGTTCTTGATCGATTTCCTTGTGTAGCTGGTGGCGCAGCTTGGGCAGAATCCACTTCTTGAAGACGATTCCGTAAATGAAGGCGACGAGGACTACGTCGAAGACGACCTGCCAGAACACTTCACCGATGATGTGCGCTGGGTCAAATGTGATGGAGATGACTTCGTCCCAGAAGGACATCTCTTCTTCGCCGTGTCCGGCCTCTGCAAGGTAATTGATTATCATTCTCAAAAACTAACACAGATGAGAACGGTTCGCAATAGCTAGTCGAGCAGGAGCGCCGGCTCCTCGATGATGCTTGCGATGTCCGCGAGGAAGCGGCTCGCCACGTCACCGTCAACAACGCGGTGGTCAAAAGACGCGCCGATGGTCGTGACGTAACGCACCTCAACCTGACCGTCGACAACCCATGGCTTCTGCTTGATGGTTCCGAGCGCGACGATGCTCACTTCGCCCGGGTTGATGATCGGGGTGCCGGTGTCGACGCCGAATGAACCAAGGTTTGTAATGGTGATGGTGCCGTTCGACATTCCCTCGGGTGTTGTCTTTCCGTCACGCGCGGTAATTGTCAGGTCCTCGAGCCCAATCGCCAACTGCTTCATGTTGAGCGTGTGCGCTTCTTTAACGTTTGGCACGATGAGTCCGCGCGGGGTCGCGGCGGCGATTCCCAGGTTCACGTAGTGGTGAACAATGATGTCCTTGTCTGTCCACGAGGAGTTGACGGTTGGGTTTCGCTGAACGGCCCAAATCACCGCGCGCGCCATGATGAGCAGCGGCGAGACACGGATTCCCTGAAAATCGGGTGAGGCCTTCAGACGCTTGACGAAATCCATGGTGCGGGTCGCGTCGACGTCGACGAACACGGAAACGTGAGGTGCTTCAAACTTCGATCGCACCATCGCGCTCGCGATCGCCTTGCGAACACCCTTGACGGGAATATACTCCTCGCGCTCCGACGGCCATTCCGGCGTCTCAACGTTGCGGAAAACTGTTTTCACTTCGGACTGTCGGATCACGTCCTCGCGTGTGATTTCTCCGTTCGCTCCCGTAGCGGGAACCTTCGTGAGGTCAACGCCGAGTTCCTTGGCGAGTTTCCGGATCGGGGGTTTCGCGAGCACGGGTGAGGAGCCGGCCGGCGGATACACCACGGGCTCGGACGGACTCACGGGCTGTTCTGCCTCAATCGGAGCTTTCGCCGCTGTCGCCGGAGGTTTGCGACTGCCGCGACGAGACGCCACACTTCCCCCGCTGCTGCCGTATCCAACGAGAACGGGTTCGGCCACTGGCTTGCTTTTCGCGGCCGGCGGCGCAGCAGCGCTCGCCTCGGGCGCCGGGTGAAGAGGTGCGGGAACACCTGACTCGGAGTCGACCTGAATGATGGCTTTACCAACGGGGACGGTTTCTCCCTCGGCAGCAAGCAGCGCCACGATTACACCGGCGAACGGGCTCGGCAGTTCGACGAGTGACTTTGCCGTTTCAATCTCAACGAGCACGTCGTTGATGGCAACGGTGTCGCCAACCTTCACGCGCCACTGAACAATTTCGGCTTCGGTGAGGCCTTCACCCACGTCGGGAAGTGGAAAATCGACTACGGCCATCGTCAGAATCCCCTCGATCGGTCAACGGCATCGAGGATTCTGTCGACGCTCGGCAAGTAGTAGCCTTCAAGGTTCGCGGGCGGAAAGGGAACGTCAAAAGCGCTGACGCGAATCACGGGGGCCTCCAGCGAGTAAAAGGCGCGTTCCGCGACGGTTGCCGCAACTTCCGAACCAACCGACGCTTGCCCGGGCGCTTCCTGGGCGACGACGAGCCGGCCGGTCTTCTGAACACTCGCAAGAATGGGGTCGTAATCGATGGGGGACAGCGACCGGAGGTCGATGACTTCAAGGCTGATTCCCTCGCCGGCGGCAACCTCGGCAGCGTCGAGCAGCATCGCAACCATCGCACCGTGACCGACGACCGTGACATCCGACCCCGTGCGAACAACGCGTGATTGGTGCATCGGCCCAGGCGTCGCTCCAGTATCGACGTCGCTCTTGGGCCAGTATCGCGCTTTTGGCTCAAAGAAAACAACGGGGTCGTTCGAAGAAATCGCCTGCTGAATCATGTGGAATCCGTCACTCGGCGTCGCAGGCGAAACCACACGCAATCCGGAGGTGTGGACGAAGTAAGCCTCGGGGCTTTCCTGGTGGTGCTCGATCGCCCCAATGTGGCCGCCGTAAGGGATTCGAATCACGACAGGGAAGGCCTGGGTGCCCTGGTGACGAGTCGTTTGCTTCGCCAATTGCGAGACAATCTGGTCGAACGCCGGGTAGACAAACCCATCGAACTGGATTTCACAAACCGGACGGTATCCGCGCATCGCTAGCCCGATTGCCGAACCGACAATTCCGGACTCAGCGAGGGGGGTGTCGAGGACGCGGTTCTCGCCGAATTCGTTCTTGAGGCCCTCGGTTACGCGAAAGACACCGCCGAGCGTCCCGATGTCTTCTCCCATGAGGATGACGCGCGGGTCGTCGCGCATGGCCTTCTGGAGTCCGAGGTTGATTGCCTTGGCAAGCGAGAGGTTTTCGGTCACGATTCACCCCCGAAGGACGCCTCATACTCCGCGAGCCATTTCTTTTGCGCGGTCATGAGGGGGTGCTCGTCCGTGTAAATGTGGTCGAACATGGCGTCCACGGGCGGAGGAGTCATTGCGAGAGTGCGGGTTCGAAGATCCGAGGCGAGGTCGTCGCCCTCCGTGCGGATTTGATCAAAAAATGCGTCGGCTTCGCCGCGGGAGCGAAGGAACTTCTCGAATCGCGAAATCGGATCCCGCTCCTTCCACAATTCTTCCTCTTCCGCCACGCGGTACTTCGACGGATCGTCACTCGTAGTGTGGGCGCCAAGCCTGTAGGTTTGCGCCTCAATGAAGCGTGGGCCCTGTCCCGAGCGCGCAGCATCGGTCGCTTTCCGCGTGACCGCGTACGAAATCAAGACATCGTTTCCGTCAATCTGGTACGACTCGATTCCGAATCCCTCGCCGCGCAAGTACAGGGGGCTGCGGGACTGGCGAACTACTGGGACAGAGATGGCGTACTGGTTGTTCTGCAAGAAGAACACGATCGGGGCTTGATACGACTGGGCAAACACAAGGGCTTCGTTGGCATCGCCTTCGCTCGAGGCGCCGTCACCGAAATAGACGACACACGCTTCGTCGGCGTCGACGTTTCCTGTGCCGACCTTTCCGTCTAAACCAATTCCCATTGCGTATCCGGCTGCGTGCAGCGTTTGCGTGGCCAAAACGAGCGTGTACAAGCGGAACTTCGATTCGCGTGGATCCCAGCCGCCATTAGTGACACCACGAAGCAACGCAATGATGCTGAGAAAGTCGACTCCGCGGATTCGGGCAATCGAGTGTTCTCGATAGCTGGGAAAAATGGTGTCATGAGCCCTGGTTCCAAACGCGGACCCAACTTGCGCCGCCTCCTGACCGAGGGAAGGAACCCAGAGGGCTAGCTGGCCTTGGCGTTGCAGGTTTCCCGCTTCAATGTCGAGTCGACGGGTCGTCACCATTTCGCGGTAAAACGACCGCAGCGTGTCGTCGTCTAGGCCGTCGACGAGCGCACGATATTCAGCTGTGCGATCCGATTCGAGCAGAGTGCCATCGGTCGACAGAAGTTGGAGGGTTGCCTCGGTATACGGCATGCACCCAGACTATCCGTTTGGTTCGCCGTGGTGCAGGTTGGCCGCCACAATCCTTGCCGTTGCAGCGAGCAGCACGGGAATCGACTCTGGCTCACCAACGGTCACTCGAATTCCATCACCGGAGAACACGCGTGCAACGATTCCACCCCTTTCGAGGATTGCGGCTGCGGCGTCCGTGTTCGATCCTGTTGGCAGCCACACGAAGTTTCCGTGAGCGTGCGGAATTTCCCAGCCTTGCTCGCGGAGGGAATTCCAGAGTTCATTTCGGCGTTCAACAATGTCGCGAACGATCGCGAGGGCGTCATCACTGTGGTCGAGAACGGCGAGCGCCGCGCGCTGCGCTTGTTCGGTGACGACCATTGGGATTGCCGTCGAGTTGGCGGCTCCGAGTATCGAGCGGTGACCGACGGCGAATCCAATTCGGAGGCCGGCAAGGCCCCACGCTTTGCTGAATGTGCGCAGAATGACGAGGTTGGGGTATCGACCCTTCTGTTCCTCGCCTCGCACGATTTCGGGGTTCATCGAGAACTCGGCATAGGCCTCATCGAGTATCACAAGGACTGTCGGGGGAACTTTTGTCATGAATCGCTCGAAATCCTCTGTCGTGATGGCGGTCCCCGTTGGATTGTTCGGGGTGCACAGCATGACAACCCTGGTTCGGTCGTCGATTGCCGCTGCCATCGCGTCAAGGTCGTGGCTGTGGTCAGGCAGGTTGGGGATTTTGCGGGCTTCCGCACCGGCGACGACCGCTGTCCACGGGTAGGCCTCGAAAGCTCGCCACGCAAAAACGATGTTGTCCCCCGGGCCTGATGTTGCCTGAATCAGTTGGTACAAGATGGAGACTGAGCCTGCCCCCACAATGATTTCCTCGACGTCACAGCCCCACACGGTGGCGAGCTGTGAACGAACGTTGAGTGACGTCGACTCCGGGTAACGTCCCACCGTCGCTTCGTTGATTGCATCATCAACCCATCGGGGAGTGGGTGCGGGGTTTTCGTTGGACGAAAGCTTGAACGACTCGGCGGAGGCAGGGCGTCCTTGTTTGTAAGCAGGCAGGCTGAGAATCTCTGGTCGCAGGTGTACGACGGGTTCGGATTCATAGAGGCCCATAGTTATAAGCCTACGATGGCGCTTCGGCGTAAAGTGGGGACATGGTTCGTTTAGTTCTCGGTCTCCTCATCAACGGTGTTGCTCTGTGGCTCGCTGACTTCTTCGTTGACGGAATTTCCCTTATCCCCTTCGGTGATGGCGGCGATGCCAACCTGGTGTTGTCTTACCTCGCCGTTGCTGCAATCTTCGGCATCATCAACGCCGTCATCGGAAACTTCATTCGCATTGTCGCATTCCCGATTTACCTCCTTACCTTCGGGCTCATCGCGCTCGTCGTGAATGGCGCGCTGTTCATGCTCGTCGCATCGGTGACCCAGCAGCTCGGTTTTGGTCTCGTCATCGCAGATTTCTGGTGGGGTGTTCTCGGCGCAGTGGTCATGTCTGCGAGCAACTGGCTATTGGGCATTCTGCTCCGCCCGTTCATCACGGGTTCACCTCTGTAACCGCTCTCACGTCGCTCCTCAGCCCTCGGCCAGACGAGTTGACGCGAGCGAGGAGGCGTTCGACCTCGAAATCGCGCAGCTCGTCGAGGTGTCGGGCTGATGACACGTAGGCGGAGTTGTGATGGACGTCGAACAGTGCGCCGCCGCCGTCTGGCTCGATTACCCAGGTTGTTGAGGTGTGCGAGACCAACCCGCCGAGTGGCGGAACAGGGTCGGTCGGGTGGATGAGGTGAATTGTAGGCACGCCGGGAGTGTCGCCAATGATTCCGGCTGGTGTTCCAACCGTGATTACCCCTTCGACTCGGTAGCTTCCGCTTTCCGCGAGCGCCAAGGCGATAAGCCCACCCTGAGAGTGTCCCGTCATTGTGATCGGCGTTGTTGGGGTGACACTTGCTTCGGTGAGCGCAGTGCGCACGGCAACCAGAGACGCAGCAGATGCGGTTCGGGCCAAATCGACGTTGGATAGCGCGTTCCACGGATCTGTCGGTCCGCCGACGAAATTTGTCCCAGAGAGATACAGTTCAACGCGTTCCCCGAAACGCTCAATCCGGATATGAGTATCGCCGTCGGGTATTCGCCTCACTCGATCTTCGAGCGTTTGGGGTGCCACGACGGCGCCGGACGGGCGTGCGGTGATGGAGACGGTGTAGTTCGCGGCAGCGGCTGGTTGACGTGACGACAGTAGCGCTGTTGCCAGGGGGCGAACCACCATCCACGCGCGACCGGTGTCGATTTGTCGCCATAACCAGGCTCCACCTCCCAACGCCGCCACTACTGGCACAAGAGCGCCGTCCCTCGCGACCCTGGCCCTCAGCGCCTCCTCCGGCGCAAGCGTTTCACCCGCACGGCGGAGGGCGGCTGCGGACTTCGACATGTCGACAGCAAGATCCCTCGCCCGTTCCGCGAACACTGGCGCAAGCGGCTTTGCCAAAGCCTGCACGGCAGCGCGGAATGCTAAGCGCGTGAGTTCAGCGGAGAGCATCTCCAATACCTCTGCTCGGTCAAACAGCGCACACGCCGCATAGCCGATCCCTCTGTTGGATACAGGCGTCACAAGTCGCCGATTGTTGCGTCAACGAGCAGTGCTTCAACCCGCGCACGGTAGCCATCGACAACTGCATCGAACGCGATTCGCGCAGTACCCCACCAATCCGTCCGGCCGCTCAGGGCTTCCAAACCGAGAGCAACCCCGTGAAGTTCGTGCGTGAAGGAGCTAGTGCCGAAGTGCATCACGGTGCCATCGTGGCGCATCGGGACCACCGCTGTGTGCAGTGAGTTGACACTGGGGAAATGCTGTGATGTCCCGCCCAATGTGGAGAAATTGGGGAGAATAGAAGTATGGCGCTTTCACCACAACCTCTTAGCCCGCTTGACGGTCGCTATCACGAAGCTGTGGAGGAACTCAGTCAGCACCTCTCAGAGGCTGGCCTCAATCGGGCTCGTGTGCACGTTGAAATCGAGTGGCTAATTCGCCTTGCTGAGGAAGGTGTTTTCGATTCACAGCTTTCCGGCCGCGAAATCATGTCGCTTCGGGACGTTGCCGCCAGTTTTGGTGACGCCGATGTTGAACACATTGCACAATATGAAGTGACAACGAAGCACGACGTCAAGGCGGTCGAATATGTCGTGCGTGACCACCTCGAGCGCCTTGGGCTCTCACGGCTCGCGGAACTCACGCATTTCGCGTGCACGAGCGAAGACATCAACAATCTGGCTTACGGAATCACGCTGTCCGCGGCGATTCGCGATGTGTGGCGGCCGGCGCTGACAACCCTCGTGAGTTCGCTGACCTCCCTTGCCAAGGCCGAGCGTGACACCCCGATGCTCTCCCGGACCCACGGTCAGCCAGCGACGCCAACGACCTTTGGCAAAGAGATGGCTGTTTTCGTTTACCGAATCACGCGAGTAGCAAACGATCTCGACGCTATTCGCCTCACGGGAAAGTTCTCGGGCGCCACGGGAACCTTTTCCGCTCACACCGTCGCCGCACCCGAGGTTGATTGGCTTCGCATCTCGCGCGAGTTCGTCGAATCTCTTGGGCTCGAATGGAACCCGCTCACAACCCAGATTGAGTCGCACGATTCACAGGCCGCGGTGCTTCAGAAAATCGGACACATCAACCGAATCCTGCACAACCTGTGCACCGACATCTGGACGTACATTTCAAACGGCTTTATCACTCAGATTCCCGTCAAGGGGGCGACTGGTTCGTCGACGATGCCACACAAGGTGAACCCGATACGTTTCGAAAACGCTGAAGCAAACCTGGAGATCGCGACGGCGCTCGGCGACGCTCTTGCCGCGACACTCGTAACGTCACGCATGCAGCGCGATCTGACAGACTCAACCACACAGCGCAACCTCGGAGTTGCGATTGGTCACAGCCTGCTCGCGATCAAAAACATCATCCAGGGACTCGATGAGATCTCTGTCAATCGCTCAGCGTTACTCGCTGATCTGGACGAAAACCTCGAGGTGCTGGCCGAAGCGATTCAGACAGTGCTTCGCGCCGAACGTGCAGCCGGAACCACAACGATTGATAACCCTTACGAACTACTCAAGGGGTTGACGCGTGGGCAGAAGTTGACTGCTGGTGACCTCCGAGAGTTCATCGAGGGACTTGACATGTCGTCCGCGGGAAAGGCTCGTTTGCTCCAGCTGACACCCGCTAGTTACACGGGTCTGGCGACGCGGATGGTCGATTTTCTCAACTAAGTGACCCGTCTGTGTCCTAAATGTCGTGAGGGTTTTCGCTACGCGGTGGCAATTGCGGGCTCGTTGCGAGGAC
>WLES01000060.1 GCA_009704155.1 Actinomycetota bacterium
AGGATTTCGTTCGTCCGCTTGAAGTCAATCCACGTGTCGATGAGGTCCTTGGTGAAGACGCCACCCTGAAGGAGGAACTCGTGGTCGTTCTCAAGCGCCTCAAGAGCTTCCTCGAGAGTCCCGGGCACCTGTGGAATCAACTTCGCTTCTTCGCGCGGCAATTCGTAGAGGTCTTTGTCAACAGGAGCGTGCGGCTCGATTTTATTGATCACTCCGTCGAGTCCTGCCATCATCTGAACCGCGAACGCGAGGTACGGATTGCTTGCGGCGTCCGGCGCACGGAATTCGATGCGCTTGGCTTTCGGGTTTGTCCCCGTAATCGGAATTCGAATTGCTGCTGAACGATTTCCAGCCGAATACACGAGGTTGACAGGCGCTTCGAAACCCTTGACGAGTCGTCGGTACGAGTTCAGCGAGGGGTTCGTAAACGCGAGCATTGCTGGCGCGTGCTTGAGAATTCCACCGATGTACCAGCGCGCAACATCGGAGAGGCCGGCGTAGCCCTTCTCGTCGTAAAACAAGGGCTTACCGTCTTTCCAGAGCGACTGGTGAGTGTGCATGCCTGAACCGTTGTCTCCGAAGAGGGGCTTCGGCATAAACGTTGCAACTTTGCCGTTCAGGTCTGCTGTGTTCTTGACGATGTACTTGAACTTGAGCAGGTCGTCTGCTGCCCGAACCATGGTGTCGAACCGGTAATTGATCTCGCACTGTCCGGCCGTGCCAACCTCGTGGTGCGAACGCTCAACGTGCAATCCAGCCGCTTCGAGCTCAAGGCAAATTTCGTCTCGAATGTCGGCGAGCTTGTCAACCGGACTGACCGGGAAATACCCGCCCTTGTAGGGCGTCTTGTTCGCGAGGTTTCCGCCTTCTTCCTCGCGACCGCTGTTCCAGGTAGCTTCGCTTGAATCCACCGAGTAGAACGACGACCCTTGTTTGACCTCAAAACGGACATCATCGAAGATGAAGAACTCGGCCTCGGGGGCGAAAAACGCGGTGTCGGCAATTCCCGTTGACGCGAGGTACTTTTCTGCCTTCTTTGCGACCTGACGGGGATCACGGTGATAAATCTCGCCGTTGCGTGGGTTGTAGATGTCGAAAATCATAATGAGCGTCTTCTCGACGCGGTAAGGGTCGAGGTAAGCCGTGGTGACATCGGGGATGAGTTGCAGGTCACTTTCTTCGATTCCTTGGAACCCGCGGATTGACGAACCGTCGAAGAGTTGGCCAACCTCGAAGAATTCAGCATCGACAGTGGACGCTGGGATGTTGAAGTGCTGCTGGATACCCGGAAGGTCGGTAAACCGGATGTCCAGGAACTTGACGTCTTCCTTCTTGATGAAGTCAAGAACTTCGGATGGTTTCGTAAACATGTGACCGTCTCCTGCGTTAAGTTGAGGCTGCGTGTGCAGTGGTATCACCGTATCGCGGGAGTGTGACGCATCCGTCACACGTGTGTTTCGGGAATGTTACAAAAACGAGTTAGCGGGGACGCGCCGAACGAATCTTCGTCGGGTCGATACCCTTTGGCATCTGCGACATGGGTGTCTTGGCAATCGAGTTGAGGCGGTTCGATACAACCCGAACCTCAGCCATCTTGATCGCGCTCTTCAGCTTGTACATTGACTTGAAGGTTTCGCCGATCTTGAGGCCGTCCGCACCAACGTGAATGGTGTGGATGGGCACGGACGGCACAATACGTGCAGCTTCTCGCCGAGCCTCGTCGACGAGTGGCGCTACGCGGGTTTTCACACCCTCACTAATGATGACGACTCCAGGGCGGCCAACAAGGCGGTACACCGTGTCGCTGCTCTTGTTCATGCGAACCGGGATTTCGGACGCGCGCCACGAGCGTCGGAGTTGATTCTTGATTAGGGCAGAGACCGCGCCAATTTGACCTTCAAGATTCTGGTACATCAATCGCTGCGTGATTTGGCCAAGGACGATCAGGAAAACCAAGAGACCGAGGAGGATTCCACCAATGACCCACACGACCGCTGAGATGACATCGGCACTGATAACGGCAAACACAATTCCACCCGCGAGGGGGAGCAGGAAAGACAAGCTCAGCCACAACCACGAGAAAGGTACTCTCTTGAGGACGAGCTTGAGAACATCGACGAGTTCGCCGATGCGGCCCTTTTTCTTTTCTGTTGCCATAGTGCTCTAGACCCCCAGATCGGCTGAGCTGAACGCTCCGGATTCGAGTCGGGATTTGATGGATCCGAGGAATCGGGCGGCGTCGGCGCCGTCGATGATTCGGTGATCGTACGAGAGCGCGAGGTACACCATTGAGCGAATCGCGATGACGTCGGATCCGCCGTGAGAAAGTACGACTGGACGCTTCACGACTGCGCCAAGGCCGAGAATTGCTGACTGAGGCAGGAACACCACTGGCGTGTCAAACAGCGCCCCTCGTGAACCCGTGTTTGTCACGGTGAACGTACCTCCAGCGAGTTCGTCCGGGTTCAGTTTGTTGTCACGGGTGCGGGCTGCGAGATCGGCAATTTCGCCGGAGATCGTGGCAATCGACTTACCGGCTGCACTCTTGATTACCGGTGTAAGAAGTCCGCGCTCGGTGTCGACGGCAATCGAAACATTCTCGACTGCCGGGTACACAATGTCATCACCCTGGACGGTGCTGTTGATTATCGGGTATGCCTGAAGGGCGTCAACCGCGGCCTTGACGAAGAAGGGCAAGAAGGTCAACTTGTTCCCCGTGCGCGCGTGGAAACCGTCCTTCAACGAGTCACGGAGGTCGGACACTGCCGTGACATCAACCTCGACGACGGTGGTGAGTTGCGCGGTGGAGATCATTGACGCGACGGCGCGTTCTGCGATGACTTTGCGAAGACGCGACATCGGGATGCGGGTGCCACGAAGTTCGGAGACAGGCTCTGGTGTGTAAGCGGCAGCAGCGACGGGAGCAGATGATGCCGCTGTGGTCGGCGCGGAACCGGCTGCCAGGACATCTTCTTTACGGATGCGACCTCCGATACCCGTTCCCGAGAGCGAGCTGAGGTCAACGCCACGGTCGTGGGCAAGCTTTCGAACAATCGGACTGACATAAGGTGCCGACGTCGACACGGCCGAACTGACACTCGGGGAAGCAGCGGCAGGGACAGCGGGAGCCGCGACAACGGGAGGTGCCACCACGGGCGGCGCTACCACCGGGGGAGCGACGACAACGGGTTCAGGAATGCTGACGACGGGAGCCTGTGGTGCCTCAACCGGTGCGGGAAGCTCGGCAGCCACGGGTGCTGGCTCTGAAACCGGGGCCTCAGCAATAGGCGCCGTTTCGGCGGGTGCAGCAGTAGGAGCGGCAGACGAGCCGCCTCCGTCGCCGATTCGAGCGAGCGGGGCACCAACAGCAATCACGTCGTCTTCGTTCGCAAAAATCTCTTCGAGCACTCCAGCGACCGGCGACGGTACCTCGGTGTCAACCTTGTCGGTAGAAATCTCAACGATGGGCTCGTCAACGGCAACAGCGTCACCCACCTTCTTGAGCCATCGCGTGACAGTGCCTTCGGTGACGCTTTCTCCGAGAGCGGGGAGGTTGATGTTGGTGCTCATGGGTGGTTGATTTCTCCTGGGCTTGAATTACATGGCGTGAAGCGGCTTGCCGGCAAGGGCAAGGAATGCTTCACCGAGTGCTTCGTTTTGAGTGGGGTGCGCGTGAAGGTGCGGAGCAATGTCTTCTGGGTGCGCTTCCCAGTTGACAATGAGCTGGGCTTCGCCGATGAGTTCTCCAACACGGGCGCCGATCATGTGAACGCCAACAACAGGCCCGTCGATGACGCGGACAACCTTGATGGATCCGCTCGTTTCGAGAATGTGGCTCTTGCCGTTGCCGGCGAGGTTGTAATCGTAGACAGCGATATTCGCTTCGCCGTATTGTTCTTTTGCAACGGTTTCACCGAGGCCGACAGAGGCAATCTCTGGCTCTGAATAGGTGACCTTGGGGATGTTGATGTCGGAGACAACAATCGGGTTTAACCCGGCGAGATCCTCTGCAACGAAGATTCCGTGCTGGTAACCGCGGTGAGCGAGTTGAAGGCCTGGGACGATGTCGCCAACGGCATAAACTCCCGGGATGTTGGTCTGAAGGCGCTCGTTAGTGAGAACGTAGCCGCGATCCATTTCAACGCCGACAGTGTCGAACCCGCAGTTGTTGGTCGAAGGTCCGCGGCCAACAGCGACGAGGAGAACATCACCTTCGACGGTTTCACCGCCTTCGAGAGTGACGACGACACCCGAATCGTTTTGAGTGGCTGATTGGAACCGAACACCGGTCTTAAATTCGATACCGCGTTTGCGGAATGCGCGCTCAAATTGCTTTGACACGGACTCATCTTCAGCGGGCACAAGGCGAGGAAGCCCTTCGATGATGGTGACCTCAGAACCCCATGAACGCCAGACGCTGGAGAATTCGACTCCGATCACCCCGCCACCGAGAACGATGACCTTTTTCGGGACGTAATCAAGTGTGAGAGCTTGCTCAGACGTCATGATTCGTCCACCGATGTCAAGCCCTGGAAGGGTCTTGGCATACGAGCCAGTGGCGAGCACCACGTTCTTGCCCGTTACGGTCGTGTCGCCAACCTGGACCGTTGTTGGTGAGGTGAGTGTTCCGTGGCCGTCGACCATCTGGATACCGCGAGCTTTGAGAAGGCCCTGCAGACCCTTGTACTTGGAGTCGATAATGCCCTGGCGATACGCCGAAACGGCTGCGACATCGATCCCGTGGAGTGTCGTTGTGACGCCAAACCGAGCAGCATCGCGAGTGTTGTCGGCGATTTCTGCAGAGTGAAGCAGAGCCTTAGTCGGAATACACCCGACGTGCAAGCACGTGCCACCGACCTTGTCCTTTTCAATGAGCGCAACGCTCATTCCCAACTGACTTGCGCGGAGAGCGGCGGAATAGCCACCACTTCCTCCTCCGAGGACGACTAAATCAACTGCGATGTCGGACACCAACACTCCTTGTATGTGCGATTGGATTCGAGGACACGTGGGTCGCACGCGCTCAACATTGACCGAGTACGAGCCTACCCGTTATTTGGAACGCTGCTTTTCTCGCGAAGCCACGAATTCAACGAGTGTCCTGACCATAACTCCGGTTGCACCTTTCGGCGTGTACCCGTAAGCGCCACCCGGGTTATTTGCTGGACCGGCAATATCGAGATGGGCCCAGGGGATTGGTGATCCATCAGGCTTAGTGCCGACGAACTCCTTGAGGAAAATTCCTCCGATGAGCATCCCCGCTGCTGTGTTCCCGATTTTTGCGTTGGCAATATCAGCGACATCGCTCGCGAGGATCGGGCGTAGGTAGTGAGGGAGGGGCATTGTCCAGGTTTCGTCACCCGCCAGGAGCGCGGCGTCCGCGATTTCTTCTGCGATTGCGGTGTCACCCATTACCGCGGTGATTCTGTCACCGAGCGCAACGCGAGCAGCGCCCGTGAGAGTAGCAATATCGATAATCACGTCGGGGTTTGTCTCGCTCGCCGCGACGATACCGTCAGCGAGGACAATTCGGCCTTCCGCATCGGTGTTGGTGACCTCGACAGTTTTGCCACCGCGGATGACGAGAACATCGTTCGGTCTCGTAGCTGTTCCCGATGGCATGTTTTCAGCGATACACAACCAGGCCGTTACAGCAACGCCAAGTTTCCGCTGAGCTGCGGCCCGAACCACGGCATAGGCGGTTGCCGCCCCGGTCATGTCGTATTTCATTCCGATCATGCCTGCTGCTGGTTTGAGCGAAAGACCGCCCGTGTCGAACGTGATGCCCTTTCCGACGAGAGCGACGTGACCTCGCGCACCGCGTGGCGCGTACTTGATGACGACCATTCGCGGTGGCCGAGAGGATCCCTGTCCCACACCAATGATTCCGCCGAAGCCACCCTTGAGTAACTTCTTTTCGTCC
>WLES01000061.1 GCA_009704155.1 Actinomycetota bacterium
CAGTGCACGAGTGACGTGGAATGCGCCTGCATTTACGGGTGGAAACCCCATCACGTCGTACACTGTGGCCATCACGAATTCTCGAGGAGTTACCGTCAGTCGGGTAGTCACGGCGCGAACGGTCACCTTCACCGGATTGACTGGCGCGATGACACATTCGGTCAGAATTACTCCAAATACTCGACTCGGAGCGGGGGCTCCAGTTGTATTGACCGTTCCTGTTTCGTGACCAAAGTACGGACAAATTCCATTGGAGTGGCGTCCGTGTTGGTATCTCTCACTAATGCGCGAGCGGGTGGGTTGTTACCAGTGATTCACTGACGTTCGGGATACCGTGAGAGTGTGCGCGACACGACGGATGGCGGCTGGGCTGACGACAATGATCTGCCCAGAATTGCTGACCCGTTAGACGCGTCGAACCCGGCAGGTCTCATGACCGGTTCCATCGACACTCGCGTCAGCAACGTTGCAACCCCCGTGTGGGACGAATGGCGTGAGCAGCTGAGCCGTTTGGGCGGGGATAACCCGCTGCTTCACTTTCCGCGTGAACCTCGAATTGAGTTGAGCACAGGACACCCCGGCGGATTGGCACGATTCTTCTCTGGAAACCCAACCTTTTTGCGAAACCTTGTCAGGGACGATGTCGCCCTTCACCGCGCAAAGAACAGCGCGATTCTCATCAGCGACAAGAATGTTGAACTAGCTGCGGCTCGCGGAATCGACTCTGTTCACCTTGCCGTTGGAACGGTGGAGTGGTCGAATCGTGGGCAGAGCTTTTGTGCGCCGATGCTCATCAGGCCGGTCGCGATGCATCGCCGCGGGGACGACGTCGAACTCCAGTTACGCGGTTCACTCGCCCTCAATCCGGCACTGGTTCGAGAATTGCACGAACAATTCGGAATCGCCCTTGATGAGCGAACATTTGTTGCCCTCACCAACGACAACGGCTCGTTCCGCCCGAATGGTGCGCTCGACAGATTACGCGGGCTCATCGCGCATCTCGACGATGTCTCTGTCACGCCAACTCTTGCCGTTGCAAACCTGTCTGACGTTGCGTTTGAGATGTCGAGCGCAGCGGAATTCCTTGACCACCCGATTCTCGATGTTCTCGGCGGCAACAACAACGCAGAGAGATTTGTCCAGGAAAGCCATTCGGCTGTGGATCCTGGCCATCCTGACACGCGGAGCCTCGACACTGACCGACTGATTCTTGATGCAGATCAGGAACAGGAACGGATTGTTTCCCACATCGTTGTAGGGAATTCCGTTGTTGTTGCGACGCCCGCTGGCACGGGAACCACTCAAACAATCGTGAACGCAATCGGTGAACTGGTGCGAACCGGGAAGAGCGTTCTTGTGGTTGGTCCGCGCCGGGCTCGACTTGAGGCGATTCGCCGACGTTTTCGTGACTTGAGCCTCGACGGCATCGGCGTCTCACCGTCGAGCATCAAGTCGGATCTCATCCGAAGCATTTCGCGAATCGAAAAAACGGCTGCGCCCGCCACGACCAACGTCGACGCCGCTCTCGAGCGCATGAGGACGGTTTTGCTCGAGTATCGCACCGCGCTGTCTGACCCCGACCCCAGATTTGGGGTGAGCGTGCTTGACGCGATTCGGGAACTGACTCGTCTTTCGAATTCGGGGTTGGCCCTGAATGAAATCGCTCTCGAGCCGGAAACGGTCGTTGCACTGACGGCTGGAATGGACGACGCGATTGATGCGCTCATGGAGATTGCCGAACTGGGTCAGTTCGATCCGTCGTCGGTTGACTCAGCTTGGCGGGACGCAAATTTCACCGCAGCCGACGATGCGGCAAGTGCCCTTGCTTCAGCTTCGCGACTGGAGGGTGTTTCGCTGCCGTCGCTCGAATCTCTCGCAGCCGAGATCCTCGGACCAACTCCCCTCGGCATTGGCGTTTCCGTCGACGACGTTCGGGTTCGCGTTGAACTGCTCAACGGAGTAGCCGAAACACTCGACAAGTTCACGCCTGAGCTGTTTGATCGCTCAATCGGTGACTTTGTCATGGCGTACAGTCCGAAGACAGTTGGCGACAAAACGCCGGCTCTAGCGCGCCGCCGCTTGAAGAAGTTGGCGAAGGAGTTCGTCCGCCCCGGAGCGCATATCTCCGACATGATGGGTTCTCTGCACCGCGCCGATGAGCAGCGCGCACAGTGGAACGCAATGGTCAACGCCGCTTACCGTCCTTCGGTTCCCAGCGGAATCACGTCCCTCGCAACTCTGCTTCCCGAAGTCCTCTCCGACATTGGCACACTCAATCGCGCGTTTGACAGGCGACTCGACCACATGTCCTTCTCCGACCTTGCCGCCTTCGCTGCTTCGTTGGCAAAGGACGCTGACGGCATCGACACCATTCACGAGCGTAGTTCGCTAACGGATTCGATACGGGCGAAGGGTTTGGCGCCCCTCTTGTCAGCGTTCGCAGGGCGAATTGTGACAAGGGAGATTGTCGAATCGGAGCTCAAGTTGGCGTGGTGGCGCGGAGTGCTCGAAGCAATCATCGCCGACCGTCAGCAGCTGCTCGGCGCCGACACCAGCATCCTCGATCGCCTCGAAAATGACTTCACGCTCGTCGACCGCGCACACATCACGGGCAATTCGCACAAGACCGCCCACGCGTTGGCCGAGGCGTGGAGAATCGCCGTACAAGACTTGCCCGATGAGGTTGCGGGTCTCCGCCTCGCATTGAAGGGCGGTCATGCGACCGTCGATCACATCAGCGATGTTGCCCCCACGCTCGTTGACGTTCTGGCGCCGGTGTGGTGCGTCTCGCCGTATTCCGTGAAGTCCCTAGCGAAGGGCCATTCGTTCGATGTTGTCATGCTCGTCGACGCAGCGGCATTGAGTGAGGCGGAAGCAGCCCCAGCGATTGCGCGCGGTGGACAGATTGTTGCGTTCGGCGATCCGGTCACCGACCAACCGACTCCCTTCACCATTACGCCGGGCGTACCTGACGGAGGTGATGGGGCTTGGGCGTCGATTTTGGATGCGCTGGCGGCCCGCCTTCCAGCACTGACACTCACAACGTCATACCGACCGCTGGGTACATCGCTCGCTGCGCAAATCAGCACTCACCTCTACTCCGGTGCGGTGTCGTCCTGGCCGCTAGCGGAATCAAGCATCGGCGGTTCTGGACTGACGTTTATTGGTGTCGACGGCGCGGCGCCGCTCAACGAGCGCACTGGCCGGATTGAGGGAGTCCAATCAGAGGTCGATGCAGTCGTTGCTAACGTCATTGAGCACGCGACCCTGCACTCAGACGAGACGCTCATGGTCGTGAGTGCGTCAGCGGTGACGTCTAGCCGAATTCAAGAGGCGATTCAAGCGATCCTCCCGGCCAACCGGACCCTTCAGGATTTCTTCGGTCGTCACGACGACGAGCCGTTCATTGTCGTCACCCTCAACCAGGCCTCTGCAATCACACGTGACCGAGTGATCTTCTCGGTCGGATTTGGGCGTAGCCCGCACGGCCGTGTCTTGAGCGACCTCGGTGCACTGTCTTTGTCCAACGGCCCTCGACTCGTTGCCATTGCCATGACTCGGGCGACACACCATCTGACCGTCGTGTCGTGCCTGACAACCGCCGAGCTTCGCGAGGCGCGCATGTCGGACGGCGCGAGGGCACTCGGCGAATTCATCGACGACACCCTCGCCCACGTTCCGGCGCCCACCGCTCACCACCCACTGCTCGACGACCTGGGTCGTCGCCTCGAGCAGCGCGGACTCGTTCTGTTGGCCGATGTGCCCGGGGTTCCTCTCGCCGCGCGCAGTGGCGATGAGTGTGTGGCAATCGACATCGACGACAGCGTCATGAATTTCAGCCTGCGCGAAGGATTGCGGATCCGCCCAGCGATGCTCGGACGGTGTGGTTGGACGTACGAGCGCGTTCACGAGTTGGAGCTTTTCCTCAGCCCCGACTTCGTGGCCGATCGCATTATCAAGGCGCTTCGTGGCGGACAAGACCCCGCGTAAGCGGCGTGTGCAACGTCCCGCCCCAGCGGGAACCGACCCGCGTCCAGCACCGGAGCCAAAGCGGCTCCCTGTGACGGACAACGATGATCGCCTCAAGCGCGACAAGCCACCGCACTACTAATCAGCCGCGTACTCGGTAGACGTCTTCTTCAGTGACAATCAGGTCGACTGTTTTGTCGTGGGGTTCTGTGGGAATCTCATCAACAACATCTGAGTCAAAAACAACGGCAACAACCAGGGTTGAGCCGTCGAGCGAACCAAGGAATCGGTCGTAGTAGCCCTTGCCCCAACCGAGTCGGTTGCCTTCTCGGTCCACCGCCGCTGCGGGAACGAGAACTGCGTCGAGACTGTCTAGCGCAGTGAGGCTTTGTGTCGACGGAATCGGCATTCCGAGAGAATCGGTGGCGAGATGATTCTCGAAGTCGTCCCCAAGTGCGTGCCACAGCAAGATACCGTCCTGACCTGACTCGGGGACCGCGCACCACCCTCCCTGCGAGATGAATTCGGAAAGGAAATCTGTGATGGGCGGTTCTGTCGATGTCGGGAGGAACGAAGCGATTCGACTCCACGAGGAATCAACCGCTACTGCCGTCAAGTGCTCTGTGAAGATCTTCGCAGTTTCCTCACTGTAGCTCGATGCTCGAGCTGCGCGCGACTGCCGAATCACCCGTCGAAGGTCGGATTTCGGCTCGCTTTCACCCATGACCCCATCCTATTGAGCGCTCTCGCGGTAACCTTAGGGAATGTCCAAACGCCTCACCAAAGCAGTCATCCCAGCAGCAGGGCTCGGAACACGCTTCCTGCCCGCGACGAAGGCGATGCCTAAAGAGATGCTTCCCGTCGTCGACAAGCCGGCAATTCAATATGTCGTCGAGGAAGCAGTGCGTAACGATTTGACCGATGTTCTCATGATTACGGGGCGCAACAAGAACGCGCTCGAGAACCACTTTGACAACGTCCCCGAACTTGAGTCAGCACTTGAGGAGAAGGGCGACCAGACTCGATTGTTGACGGTGACCAAATCCGCCGACCTCGCTGACATGCACTACGTCAGACAGGGTGCCCCTCGAGGCCTCGGCCACGCTGTTCTCCGTTCACGAATGCACGTCGGAGATAACCCCTTTGCGGTTTTGCTCGGCGATGACCTTGTTGATGAGCGCGACGACGTGCTCGGGCCGATGATTGCCGCCCACGCGAAACACGGCGCGACCGTGATCGCGCTGATGGAGGTTCCCTCCGATCTCACCGATCACTATGGAATTGCGACCGTTGAAGACATCGGCGAGGGAGACATCGTCCGAATCGTTGACCTGGTCGAAAAGCCAAACCCCGAGGACGCTCCATCCAACCTCGCCGTGCTCGGGCGGTACGTGCTGGAACCGGCGATCTACGACATTCTCGAGACGACGGAACCGGGCAAGGGAAACGAAATTCAATTGACCGATGCGCTGCGACGAATGGCCCACGAGAACATCGCCGGTGGCGTGTACGGATTCATTTTCCGCGGTCGCCGTTACGACACGGGTGACAAACTCGACTACATCAAGGCGATTGTGCGTCTCGCTCTTCAGCGTGAAGACCTCGGCCCCATGCTCGAGCAGTGGCTCGACGTCGAATCGCACCGTCGCAAATGATTGTTGTCCCGTCCCTGACGCACGGTGATGTCACCGTGCGTGCGGTTCGACTTCGCGACGCCCACGCGATATCCCGGCTCCTCAAGGACAACCGGGATTGGCTTCGCCAGTGGGAGGCGACGGTTCCTGATTCTTACGGTGCACCGCCGGCACGCCAGATGATTAAGTCAGTGTTGCGGTTGGCGCGACAGGACCAGGTCGCACCGTTTGTCATAGAACACCGAGGCA
>WLES01000062.1 GCA_009704155.1 Actinomycetota bacterium
CGACGCAACCGCGCGCCACTCACAATCTTCGACGTCGCCGGCCGTGCTCCGGATACGCAGTCAGGGCAGTGAAACCCGACAGCCGCCGCCGATTGGCAATCGCCGCAAATAGTGTTTCCACACCGCTGGCACAACACCCACGACTCGCGTTTGGGGTGGCGGTAACAAGTGCTCGACGACGCTGTCATTCGACGGTGATGCTCGAAATCACGACCGGTTCGATGGGCTTGTCATTTGCTCCGGTTGGGACGGCCTCGATCGCGAGAACCACCTTTTGGGAGTCAGCGTCAGTCACCGCGCCGAAGATCGTGTGCTTTCCCTGCAGCCAGGTTGTCGGAACGGTCGTGATGAAGAACTGTGACCCGTTTGTTCCTGGGCCGGCGTTCGCCATAGCGAGGATGAAGGGCTCAGTGAACGACAGCTCTGGGTGGATTTCGTCACCAAACTGGTATCCGGGGCCGCCGTAACCCATTCCAAGGGGGTCGCCAGCCTGCAACATGAAGTCTTTGATAATCCGGTGGAAGATAACGCCGTCATACAACGGAGTCGTCATCGCTTGCGACGTTCCGGGATGGGTCCACGCCTGTGTTCCCGTTGCTAGGCCGACGAAGTTCTCGACAGTCTTCGGAGCGTGGTTCCCGTAGAGTTCGACGCGAATGTCGCCGTGGTTTGTGTGGATGGTTGCGGTCTGTGTGTGAATCGACATTCCCCCATTCTCCCATCCTCAAGTTGTGTCGTTGTCACGACAGGTCGATAATGAAGGAAAGGAGTAACCATGGCCAAGTCATACAAACGAGAACTATCCGAACTCGGAAACGCGAGCGGTGCTGTTGCATCGAACGCGGGAAAAATTCTTGCGGACGCAGCACGGCTCGCCGCTCGTTACTCTCGCGACGAGATTGCTCCTCGTGCGCGCAGCGAGTATTCGGAACATCTTGTACCGCTCATTGCCAGTGGGCTGGCTGCCAGTCGCCGTTACCTCGGAGGCAAGGTCGTCCCCGCTAAGCGCTCGATGGGGTTCGGCGGTTTTGTTCTCGCGGGTCTTGGGGTCGCTCTCGTTGCCGGAGTTGCCTATGTCGCGTGGCAGACACTGCGCACCGACGACGGCGCGTGGACAAACGACGACTTCGACGTTGACTAGGCGTCGACCGTAATTTCGCTTGTCTGCGAGCGCGAAACGCACGGGTAAAACACCTGCATTTCGTCCTTCAGCTCGTCTGGCATGACGCTGTCGAGGTGAGCAGGAACCCCGTCAATTACTCGAAGTTCGCACGAGCCGCATACGCCTCGTCCGCACGACGAGTCAACTGCCACGCCGGCATTTGTCAACGCATCAAGCACTGACTCATCTGCGCCAACTGAAACGGTCCGCCCAGTTGAGGCCAACCGAACAACCATCGGTTTCGCTCCGCCTTCAATTTCGCGAGCAACGGGGCTGAATCGTTCGAGGTGGGAGCGCGAAGCTGGAAGGCTCGACTCCACATCGTTCATGAGCGCTTCAGGTCCGCAGCAAAACACGTCTGCCGTCGATCTGTTGAGTAGAGAGGTGATGTTGAGTCGCCCATCTTTCGCGGATTCATGAACGCTCACGTTCTTCGGGTGCTTCTCAACGAGTTCGTCTACGTAGGCCATCGCGGCTCGCTCTTTACCGAGATAGACGAGCTTCCACTTTCGCCCAGCTGGGACAGACTCGATCATTGCGCGAATTGGTGTGATCCCAATGCCGCCTGCGACGAAAAGGTACTCCTGCGAAGGCACCATCGGGAAGTGGTTTCGAGGCCCGCTGACAGTGATGATTGACCCGACCCTGATGTTGCGATGAATCCACGTCGATGCGGCGTTTTGGCCGTGGGTGTCGAGAACCGCAATGTCATAGCCCGTTCGGTCGGTTGGATCACCGCACAAGGAATACTGTCGCTCTCGGCCGTCAGCGAGATGGAGGGTGATGTGAGATCCGGCATCCCACCAGGCGACCCGTCCGCCACCGACAGGTATGAGCCGAATTCCCGCAACATCCGTCGCAGCCGCAGTAACCGATTGAACGACCATCGAACGCTTCTCGCGGCTGTCTTCCGACGCTGCGATGAGGAGAGAATCTGCTTTTGCCGCCTCTGCTGAGCGTTTGATCTCGGCGATGACAGCGTCTCGTGACGCTCGCTTATCCTTCAACGCCACGACAGCGAATCGAATGATGAGCGCCAACATACCCATAGTGATGACCCAGATGCTGACAGCACCGTACCACCAGGTTCCAACGTCCGACCCGGAATACGCAGCGTGAATGCCGATGGCGAAGAACACGAGGTAAGCCGAATAGTGAATGCCCTTCCAGAACCACCTCGGCAGTTTGTCCATGAACAAACTGGTGACGTAGACGACGGTCATGATCCAGAAGGCGACAACGCCGACCGCGAGCGCCAATTCAATGAGTGGCGTTGCGCCATCGTACGTCGCAACGCCAGGGATGAGGATGTCTGCGATGTCGAATTTGACGAACGGGTCAAGCGTGAGGGCGGACGTGTGAACGCCTGCGAGAATGACCGTCAGGGTGCTCAGGTACTTGTGAATGTCCTTGAGCCAACTCGGGTTGTCGAGGCCTCGAAACACCCTGGATGCAAGCAACACGCCCCACACCACAGAAAACGACATCAAACCCCACGCAACCATGGCGCTGATTCGGCTGACGTACCACCAGATGTGCGGGTCGTTCACGAGTAATCCTTCCAGTTAGTCGTTTCGGCGCGAGATCCGTCGCGAAACAACAGAAGGGCGGCCGTTCCCAGCGTGGGAGCCCACGTGAGAAAGTCTGCCCGAATGAATCCGCACGTGGCGACAACTTCGGCGATTGAAGCGGAAACGGCAATCACGCTGACAGAGACAATCTCAGACTTCATTGATTCTCCGGTTGCTGGGTCGATTAAGTGGTGGCGCTCCTCGTCGTCCTTGGTCCACGTGCGCTTGAGCACCGATGAAGTGGCGACGGCACCATCAACAAGATTGATCACCGCACTGTGTTCGCCGGTGACAAAAGGGTTCTCGATTCCGATTCGCCACCGCGAGTTGTCTGGCGGCGTCCCGACTATCCTCACGTCGCCGCCGATTTCGATCAAGGCACCCAGTGCGCCAAGCTCGAGCGCGCGCGCAGCAAGAATGTCCGCGGCCAAACCTTTTCCGACCCCGCCTGGGTCGAGAGTCGCACCGCGCGGCAACGTGATTGTCGTTCCAGAGATCGTTGTCGTCGAAACATCAATTGGCCACACGGCAGACGCCGGTAACTGGGTTACGCGTGACGCGTCAACCCGGGAGACGTCATATCCCCCGGCAATCAAGCGGGGGAGAATTGTGGGGTCGTATTCACCCTCGGTTAGAGCAGCCGCCGCGAGCATCTCCATAACCAGTGTTACCGTGAGCGGGCTTACGGTTGTCGCTTCACCCTCAGCCCAGTTGAGTCGTTGGATATCACTGTCGCGCGAAAAACGTGTCCACAGCCGCTCAATCTCGCGGGTCGCTGATTCGAGCTCGCGATTCATGTCCTCGGTTCCGCCGACGAGCACCGTGTTTGCGGTTGTCCCCATTACCGCGAACGAATGGGTTGAGACGATTCCTTCGCCACCGTATCCTGCGCGAAGAGCGTCGGAAACTATCGAATCGAAGGCGCGGTCACTGTGATCCGCCACTGGTGCCGTTCGTTCCCCCTGTTGATGGTGCAGGTGGCGCAGGGGTGGTTGGGGCCGCCGGAGTGGTTGTCGTTGGTGCAGCTGCGTTGCCAGTTGCGGTTGATCTCGTCGTGCCGCCCGTAGCTGTTGCTGTGGGCGCGACTACAGCCACGGCTGCTGGAGCCGGGTGGACAAATCGGTCAATCGATGCAGCCTGACGAGCAAAATCGGAGGCGATTACTTCTTGCGCGAGCTCAGCATTCGCCTCCCCAGCTGCTTGTGCTTCTAGTCCTGCTACTCCGCCAACCATTACTCCAGCGGTTGCGAGCGTTGCAAAGACACGCGACTTTGCTGCGACAAACATGCTCTTCTTAGTCATCGTATTCTTCACCTTCGTCTTCGTCTTCGTGGTCTTCATCTTCGTGTTCGTCTTCGTCATCTTCTTCGTAACCGCCAGAAGCCGAACCCCCGCTCGTACCGTTGGTCGTTGGGGTTGTCGTGCCTGGCGACACTGTCGACGGGGTCGTTGAGGGCGAGCTTGGTGTGCCCGAGGTGACTCCGCTGTCGATCGCTGTGTCGACCGCGGGGTCGTTCACAGTAACAGTTGGAGAAGCTGGTGCCGTGGGTCCTGCCGTCGGGTCATTTGCCACAACGGCTGTGTCGCTGACGAGAGCGGAAAGGTCGGCAATTGTGAGGGCGCCCGTGTTCGCGGCTATTGTGCCAACACCGACACCGGCCGTTGCCGTAATGCCGACGAGCATGAGGGGGAGTTGAATGTTCATGTCTTCAGTGTGACGTTCCGGCCACCCGTGAACAACGAACTTTTTCCAAAAAACGTCAAAGGTTTCGGGAACGGCTTAGCTGGAGTTAGACACTCCGCCCTGATTCGTGGCACAGTCTAGGTATGACCATTCTTCTCGTGGAAGATGACAGGGCGATAGCCGAGGCCCTCATCGACGGGCTTCGAACCAACGGGTATTCGGTTTCCCAGGTGGTTTCGGGTGCGGAAGCAGTCGCGAAGGTTCGACTGGGTGGAATCACCACCGTGATCCTGGACCTCGGGCTACCTGACATGGATGGAACCGAGGTCTGTCGAAACATTCGAGCGTTTTCGCATGTGCCGATCATTGTGGCGAGTGCCCGGGAGACCGAAATGGATCGCGTCGATGTGCTCGAGTTGGGGGCCGATGATTACCTCGTCAAGCCGTTCGGAATCAAGGAATTGGTGGCGCGAATCCACGCCGTGATGCGGCGTGCAACCGGTAGCGGTGCGCCGGTCACTCAACTCACTGCTGGTTCACTCGTCATGGATACGAAAGCGCGTTCCGTGCTTCTCGGCGGAGCCGTGATCCAGCTCACCCCGAAAGAGTTTGAACTCCTCGCCTACCTGACGCGTGAGCCTGGGACGGTGTTTCGGCGAGCTGAGATTCTTCGCGACGTGTGGGAAACAACATGGTTTGGCACAACGAAAACACTTGACGCACACGTCGCCAGTATTCGAAAGAAGCTCGGAGACGGTGCCTGGATTGAGTCGGTCCGCGGAGTTGGTTTCACTCTTCGGGTGGTCGCGTGAGACGAATTCTCCTCGGGCTTTTGCTCGGGCTCAGTGCGGTGCTTGTCCTCGGGCCGGGGCTCATCACCTTCAATTACGTCGTCGTTGCTGAGCAGCGACGATTCATTACAGCGTTTGAGCGCGACGCCTTCGTTATCGGCGGGCGTTCAGAGGAGTTTCTTGAGGGAGGTTCAGAAAACACGACCCAGGCAGTTGTCCTGACCAACCTCATCACGAAGTACGGAGAGACCTCTGGCGCAGATGTGATTGTGACGGACAGTTCCGGAATTGTTCGGTTGTCAACAAACACTGCCGAATTGGGGATTGGCGAAGATTTCACCAGCAGACCCGAGATCGAAGCCGCGCTCGCCGGAAACGTTACCTCTGGGGAACGGTGGTCGGATACCCTCCAGGCCAACCTCGTGTTTGTCGCCGTCCCGGTGATTTCAGGTGACACCATCTACGGGACGGTTCGTCTTCGCTTCTCCCACGACGGGATCGATGCCGCGGTCGCACGAGAAACAACCGTGCTGTGGTGGGTCGGTGCGGGTGCAGTTGTGCTCTCAATATCACTCTCGCTCGTGATTTCCACACTTGTCACAAGGCCGCTCAAGCGCATTGAAGAACAGACC
>WLES01000063.1 GCA_009704155.1 Actinomycetota bacterium
AGAACCGTCGAGGTGGGAACGTACGCAACGTGGGCAACGCCACTGAACGGCAGTAGGTGGTGTTCGCACATCGACCGAAACTCAATGTCGCGCATGATGACGGGGTCGTTCGAATCGACATCGGCGGTGGAGCCGGCTTCGCGCAAACCCGTTGCTGCATCGACACCGACGCCACTAAAGATCTCTGCGAACGAATCTGCGACGCGTGACGGTGTTAGGTCGAGTCCTGGTCGATTGGGGTCTTCGCCGATAGCCGCGAGAATTTCACTCACGGCCGCGGCAATTCGTGCCTTGTCGACCGACACGGTTTACGCCGTTGGCTTCGGCTTACGTGCGCGGGTGGGCTTCTTTGGCTCAGCCGATGCCTTGGCGGGCATTGCGATCGGTCCCTTTGCGGTTACGGGCCGTTTCGGGTTCGACTTCCACACCGGGCGCTCTGGCAGCTTCTTGACCTTCGCGAAGATTCCCGCGAGTTGGTTGTGGTCGAGCGTTTCCTTCTCGAGCAATTCCTTTGCGAGGCGGTCGAGAATCGGGCGGTTGGCCGTCAAAACCTTCCACGCTTCGTCACGCGCTTGGTCGATGAGTGTGCGCACCTCTGAGTCGATTCGCTCGGCGAGCCCGTCGCTGTAATCACGCTGGTGTCCGACGTCACGGCCGAGGAACATTTCGCCAGATCCAGAGCCGAGCTTGACCGAACCAATCGAAGTCGACATTCCGAACTCGGTCACCATGCGGCGAGCGATTCCGGTTGCCTTTTCGATGTCGTTCGACGCACCGGTCGTGGGGTCACGGAAGACCATCTCTTCAGCAACTCGTCCACCCATCGCGTAGGTGAGCTGGTCGAGGAGTTCGTTTCGAGTGATCGAATACTTGTCGTCGATCGGAACAACCATCGTGTAACCGAGCGCGCGACCACGGGGAAGAATGGTGACCTTCGTGACAGGATCGGTATTGCGCATCGCCGCGGCAGCAAGAGCGTGACCGCCCTCGTGATACGCGGTGATGAGACGTTCCTTGTCCTTCATGATTCGAGAGCGCTTTTGCGGCCCTGCCATCACGCGGTCGACCGCTTCATCGAGGATTTCGTTGGTGATTGTCGTCGCACCCTGGCGAGCGGTCAGAAGTGCAGCTTCGTTGACAACGTTGGCGAGGTCAGCGCCCGTATAACCGGGAGTCTTTCGTGCAAGCACCTCAAGATCGACGTTCTTAGCGAGCGGCTTGCCTTTCGAGTGCACCTCGAGAATCTTGGCGCGACCCTTTGAGTCGGGCGCATCAACCTGAATCTGGCGGTCGAAACGACCGGGGCGCAAGAGCGCTGGGTCAAGAATGTCGGGGCGGTTTGTTGCCGCGATGAGGATGACGTTGGTCTTGGGGTCGAACCCGTCCATCTCAACGAGCAACTGGTTGAGGGTCTGCTCGCGTTCGTCGTGACCACCACCCATTCCCGCTCCACGGTGACGACCGACGGCATCGATCTCGTCGATGAAGATGATTGCTGGAGCGTTTTGTTTTGCAACTTCGAACAAGTCGCGCACTCGGCTCGCACCGACACCAACAAACATTTCGACGAAGTCGGAGCCAGAAATCGAGTAGAACGGGACAGCTGCTTCACCCGCAACAGCACGTGCGAGCAGGGTCTTACCCGTGCCGGGAGGGCCGTACAGAAGAACACCCTTCGGGATTCGAGCGCCGACTTTCTGGAACTTCTCGGGCTCTGAGAGGAATTCCTTGATTTCGTGGAGCTCTTCAACCGCTTCGTCAGAGCCGGCAACGTCAGCGAACGTGACCTGCGGGGATTCTTTCGAGAACTGCTTTGCCTTCGACTTGCCGAACTGCATCGCGCCGCGCGAACCGTTCGCGCTCGACATCAAGAACCAGAAAAGTCCACCAATGATGAGGAACGGAATCAAATAGCCGAGGAGCGAAATGAACCAGGATTCCTGGGGGATTTCATCGTTGAATTTCTCGGGGTTCGCGGCGTTGATTGCCTCAATGAGTTGTGCGCCGCGGGGGCTCGAGTAGTAAAACTGCACGTGATCGCCGTACGTCTCGTCGGCGGTCTTGAGCACCATGTCGACGCGCTGATCGCGGTCGATGACGGTGACCTCTTTGACCTCGCCAGCATCAATGAACGCAAGACCCTCTTTGGTCGACACGGGGGAATAGTTGACCGTCGTGAGGAACGAGAAACCCGCCCACACAATCAACAAACCAGCGATGATGTACAGCCACGGGCCTTTGAGGAAATTCTTCATACGGGGACGCACTCCTGTTAACTACGTTCTGCCAGCGTACCCGCCAAAAGAACTGCGGGTGAGGGCTATTCGCCCTTGGCGTAGACGTGCGGTGAGAGCACCGCAACATCGCGAAGATGGCGGAACCGCTCCGCGTAGTCGAGGCCGTAACCGACGACGAACTTGTTGGGAATATCAAAGCCGAGATAGTCGGGGACGATGTCGGCAACAACCGCATCCGGTTTGCGAAGCGCAGCAAGAATTTTGACACTCAAAGCACCTCGGGACATGAGGTTTTCGCGCAACCACGAGAGGGTGAGACCCGTGTCAATGATGTCTTCGACGAGCAAAACGTGACGACCGTTGATGTCGGTGTCGAGGTCTTTGAGGATCCTCACAACACCCGTCGATTGCGTGCCGTTTCCGTAAGACGAAACGGCCATCCAGTCCATCTGAACCGAGTCACGCAGAGCGCGGGAGAAATCGGCCATCACCATGACGGCGCCCTTGAGAACACCAACGAGGAGCACCTCTGTTCCCGCGTAGTCGCGTTCAACCTCGCGGGCGAGCTCTTCGAGTCGGGCAAGTAATTGCTCCTCGGTGACCAGAACTTCGTCCAACTGATCGGAAACATCCGTGTATCGCATCACACCTCGCTGCGGGGTCGGAAATGGAGCCGACCGTCTTGTCTGACAACACTACCGCCGGTGACATCGATGGCTTTCTGCCCGTGCCAGTCAACGAGCAGAGCGTCGATTGCTTTTGTTTGAGCGTGCGAAAGGGACGCCATGAAGGCTTCGGCCGCTGCGAGCCGGATGAGTCGGGAGCGCAGTGCGCGTGGTTTGGAGGCAGTGCCGTCGACTTCGAGCGAGACGCCGTCGGCCGATGTTGCCATGAGCGATCGCGCCATCCCCGACGCGAGCAAGTCAAGGGCGTCGTCGTCGTCGCGGAGCAATTCGGCAGTGCGGGCGAGTGAATCAACGATTCCGGGGCCGAGTTCGTTTTCGAGTGTCGGCAGAACGGTGTTCCGAATTCGAACCCGAGTGAACGACGGGTCGTCGTTGTGCGGGTCGGCCCAGGGTTCGATTCCTTCGGCGGCGCATGCAGCAACAGTTGTTTCGCGAGTGACGGTGAGCAGTGGGCGCCCGACAACCCCGTCGAACGCCGGCATTCCGCGCACACTGTGTGGCCCTGAGCCTCGCACCAAACCGAGGATGACGGATTCGGCTTGATCATTCCGAGTGTGGCCGGTGAGAATCATCGAGGCGCCGAGTTCAGCCGAGACGCCCATCAGCTCGAGGTAGCGCGCTTCTCTGGCAGCCGCTTCCGGCCCGCCCTCCGAACCGACTTCAACAGTGCGCACCACCACTGAATCAAGCCCGCGTTCGCGAAGAACCTCGGCCGTGCGTTCTGCGACTGTGGCACTCTCCGACTGCAGCCCGTGATCGATGATCGCCGCGGCTACTCGAAGTCCTCGTTTCTCAGCAACAAATCGAGCGGCAGCCGCGAGCGCCATCGAATCCGCGCCGCCGCTCACTGCAACAAGAAGGAGGGCGTCCTCGGGGATTCCCTGCGATTCGCAAAAAGAGTCGACCGCACTGCGCACCTCGGCGACGGCGGGACTCAGTCGTCCGCGCTCCCGCCCCTGTTTGGTGCTCACTCGGTAAGGTTATCGAAAGAACTTAACGACCAGAGGAGTCACCATGGCCGGATACCCCGCCGTCATCGAAATCCCCAAGGGAAGCCGCAACAAGTACGAGGTTGACCACGAGACCGGTCGTGTTTTCCTCGACCGCGTTCTTTACACCGCCTTCGTGTACCCAACGGATTACGGCTACTTCGAAAACACGCTCGGCCTCGACGGTGACCCGGTTGACGTTCTCGTTCTTCTCGACTACCCCCTGTTCCCCGGAGTAGGTGTCAACGTCCGCCCCGTCGCCGTGTTCAACATGACCGATGATGGCGGCAGTGACGCCAAAGTCATCGCGGTTCAGACGAAGGACCCACGCTGGGCACACATTCAAGACATCGACGACATCCCCGAATACACTAAGAAGGAAATCGAACACTTCTTCGAGCACTACAAGGACCTAGAGCCAGGCAAGTGGGTCAAGCTCGAGGGCTGGCAGGGGCGCGCCGAGGCCGAAAAGATTATCGAAGAGGGCATCGCCCGCTTCGGCACCGGTCACTAACCGAGTCGAATGCCGCGGTCCCTGAGGTAAGGGACGGGGTCAACGGCCACGCCGTTGAGTCGCACTTCGAAGTGCAGGTGGCAGCCTGTCGACGCACCGGTTGAACCGACAAGTGCGATTCGCGTTCCGGCTGACACGTTCTGACCAACCGAAACACCAATGCCGCCGTCGACGATGTGTGCGTACCCCGTTGTTACTCCGCCGCCGTGGTCGATGCGAATGTAGTTTCCGTACGTTCCGTTTGGCCCGGAGTACACAACTCGACCGGGGAATCCCGCGTAAATCGGTGCACGGCAACCGGGTGCGAGGTCAACACCGGCGTGGAATCGCACGGTTCCGTAAATGGGGTGAGTGCGGTAGCCAAAGCCACTCGAGATGTACCCTGCCGAGACCTTCGCCCAGCCCTGCGCCGAGATTGAGCCGGCCGGCAGGTCGGACCCGAGCGATCCGCCGTTGACAATGAGACCTTCTTGATATTGCGCCTCGGTCTTGACCTGGTTCTCGATAAGTGTCGCGAGCTGAGCCTTGAGGCGCGCTTGATTGTCTTGTTGTTCCTGAAGCGCAGCGGCAGCAGCCTCGGCGGCGGTCTGAGCGGCGGAGAAGGCTGCCTCTGCCTCAATTCGGAGTTCTTCACGAATGGTTTTCGCGACCGTTGCCTGATCAGTCAACGACTGCGCAGTGTTTTCGTCTTGAAGAGCAACTTGGTAAATGCCGTCTGCCTGCGACGCGATGATCGACGCAAACCCAAGGCGCGAGAGCAAATCATCTGCACCAGTGGCATTCGACAGCAGGCTCGTCGAGACGTTTATCGATCCGACGCGCGCGAGCTCTGAGACAAACTGCCCTGCTCGAATCCGCGACTCCGTCGCCGTCTTCGCCGCTTCATCGGCCTGAGCCTGCAATTGGTCGGCCTTGTATGCAGCCTCGTCAAACGCGAGCTGTGCTTCTTGGAAAATTGCTCCGAGTCGTTCAGCTTCGGCCTGTGCTGCATCGACCTTCGCCGTCAATTCGGCAAGGATCGCCTGAAGGTTCTCTATTGCCTTCTTTTTTGCCGTCACATTGTTGCGAACATTGAGGACGTCAGTCCACGAAGGATACGTCACCGCGTAAGCAGCCTGAACAAGTGGCTGCGCGAGCAGGGAGAGCGAAATGATGACGGCACCGGCAACGACCCAGAATTTACGCACGCCACACACCCCCTCTTTTGCGCTGAAATAGCAGAGTAACCCGACAACCCATGAAAGTGGGGCATTTCGTCACCCGCGGGCGGTTTGCAAAGCCCACCGATTGTGCGTAAAGTGAAGGGCGTTGTCAGGTTTCGGCCGGGCAGCTCGGCCCCATCGTTTAGTGGCCTAGGACGCTGCCCTTTCACGGCAGTAGCACGGGTTCGA
>WLES01000064.1 GCA_009704155.1 Actinomycetota bacterium
AACAACACACCGGTCATGACGCGGCGCGCGTGGGTGCTGATCGTCTTGACACTCCTTGTTCCCGGCTCTGTGCAACTACTCGCGGGGAACCGCCGACTCGGCAGGGTCGTTCTCGGAACGTGGCTGAGCGTCATCGCCTTGGGTCTTCTCGGTTGGGCAGTTGTGTCGTTCTTTCCCGCTTTCGCCATTACCGCGGTGACGTCGTGGCTCGGGCTTCTGACAATCCAAATCGTGTTGGGTTTCCTCGCGTTCACATGGCTCGTTGCCGCCCTCGACACGTTCCGCCTCATCCGATTCGTCTACGTGGGTCCACGGGCGAAATTCTGGGTCGCGATCGCGGCGCTCATTGCCGTCGTTGTGCCGGCCGGTGCCGCTGCGTACGGTTCGTATCTCGTCGGAGTTTCGCGTTCGGCGTTCGCGGACCTGTTCGCGGATGCTCCCGCGGTCGAACCAATCAATGGTCTTTACACCTTCATGCTCGTCGGCGGAGACGCTGGCGTTGACCGAATCGGAATGCGGACCGACTCGATGAGGTTCGTCACGGTCGATGCAACGACAGGCCAAATCACCATTGTCGGGTTGCCGAGAAACCTGTACAACGCACCATTTGTCGAAGGTTCACCGATGCTGCGGGATTGGCCGAACGGCTTCAACTGCGGCGACGAGTGCCTGCTGGCGTACGTCTACACCTATGCCGAGGCAGACATCACCCTCTACCCGACGGTCAACCGTTCTGTGTCAACGGCTGGGATGGAAGCCCTCCGCGATTCGGTCGAGGCCATCGTGGGTATGCCTGTGCAGTATTACCTCGCGGTCGATATGCAAGGTTTCCAGGAATTGATCGACGCGCTGGGTGGCATTGATATCACGCTTGAAAAGGAAGTTAATTTTTGTGAAATTGGCCAACCAGTCCAGTACACCTTTCCTGCCGGTACCCAACACCTTGATGGATTCCGCGCACTGCAGTTTGCGCGAACCCGGTGTGACACGGACGATTACGACAGGATGAACCACCAGCATCAAATCGAGGAAGCGATTTTCACGCAGATCAGCCCAAGCGTGATTCTTGCCCGATTCCAAGACCTGGCGAATGCTACGACGGGGATGGTGCGAACGGACATTCCGCAGTCGATGGTGGGGATTTACCTTGAACTTGCTCAGAAGAGCCGCGAACTTCCCCTTCAGCGTGGGGACCTCACCCCGCCCGAGTTTGACAATATCTACCCCGATTGGGTGCTCGCTCGAGAAATGGTGCAAGGCTTCATCTATCCAAACGGAGCGCCCTAGGGCGCGATGACGCGTGGTTCGAGAATGCGAATTGAGGTCGGACGATGTTTGAGATAACGAACACACCGCTCGGCTATTCGTGGGGCTCGAAGAATCTCATGGCCGAATTCCGCGGGACTGTGCCGACCGGTGCCCCGGAGGCAGAGCTGTGGTTTGGCGACCACGATTCGTCGCCGGCGGTCCGCGTTGATGACGGTCGCTCGATGGTCGAGTGGCAACGTCAATCGCGCCACCCAGCGTTCCCGTTTCTCGTCAAGATTCTGGCCGTTGAGCAACCGCTTTCGCTGCAGGTGCACCCTCCCAAGTCGTGCGCCGAGAGCGGCTTTGCGAAAGAGCAGCGCGAGCGAATCCCTGCGGATGCCCCCCACCGAAACTTCAAGGACAGAAATCACAAACCCGAAGCCATGATCGCCATTTCGGAGTTTCGTGCCTACGTGGGCTTTAGTTCGGCCGACGTCTACCGCCCAATCCTCGCCAGACTCGAACAGCTCGGCGTATCGGGGATCGGTGCTTTAACGACGCTCCCGCGCGACAGCGCTTGGCCATTTCATTCAACTGAAGGGGTTGCGCACCTCACCGAGTTATCTGCGGCGCTTCGCCGTGGCATTCCGGGGTTGACCGATGACTCAACGACGGACCGCGCAATCGCCCGTGCGATAGATATCGCTCGACGATTTCCAGACGATCCGAGCACTGCGCTGACACTCGTCCTCAACTACTGCGTGCTCGCCCCTGGTGAGGTCATTTTTGTTCCAGCCGGCACAATTCACTCGTACCTTTCCGGACTTGGCCTTGAGATTATGGCAACGAGTGACAACGTCCTGCGAGCTGGCATGACGACAAAACACGTTGATGTTCCGGCCCTTCTGGAGGCTCTCTCGATGGATTCGACGAACAATCCCTTCCTGGATCCACAAACAGTTGACCATGAATCCCTTTTCCAGCCTCCCGTTGAGGACTTTGGGTTTGCCATCGTTGAGGTAGACGGGCCGCGTGACTATGCCATCGATGGCCCAGCAATTGTTGTGGCTATCGACGGTGACGTCACTTTCGCGGGAAAGCACACACTGTCGCTTCGACGAGGTTCAGCCGCAGTCATCGAGCGTGGTGAGTCGGTTTCACAGGTATTCGGCAACGGAAAGTTCGTCGTGGTGACCGCCCCAGCACGTCGCGGTTGGCTCAGTTGGCTTCGTCGGTGAGAGAACGCGACACGCCGAACCGCAGTTTGTTCGCCTCCCGACTTGACTAAATCGAATAACAACGGTGTAATTATCGAAATGCGTTTTTACAGAAGGACCGCGAATTGAGCAATTACTCCAACGATGTCCCAGGCAACTGGTTCGAAGACCCCATCCTTCGGGGCGTTCCCGGTACCGGCAACGATGCCGTCGGCGACGACAACCCGCTCGGTTGGCAAGTAGACGCGCTGTGCTCGCAGACTGACCCTGAAGCCTTTTTCCCCGAAAAGGGTGGGTCCACTCGCGACGCAAAGCGTATTTGTGCTCAGTGCACCGTGCGTACCGAATGCCTTGACTTCGCTCTCGAAAATGACGAGCGTTTCGGTATTTGGGGTGGCTTGTCGGAGCGTGAGCGCCGCAAGTACCGACGCCGCGGCTAATCGTCGGATAGTCGAGTGGCCGTTCGCGAGTCAATCTCCGTCGTAGTTGTGTCGCGTCGGCATCATGACCGACTCACCGACACTCTCGCGGCGCTCGAACGCGGTGGGCTGATTAACGACACCGTAGTTGTCAACGCGACGGGATCCCCGCTTGCTTCCCCGAGGGGGACAACAGTCGTCGACGCACCGGTGGATGTGTCGCTCAGCGATGCGGTGTCACGTGCTGTGACGAGCAGACCTAAAGACACGGTGTGGATTCTGCGCGACGATACGACTCCGCGCGAGGGAGCTCTTGCTGCGCTGGCCAGTGTCCTCGACACGAGCCCATCGGCCGGAATCGTCGGACCGAAACAGCTTGACGCCGACAATCCGGGGGAAATTCTCGAAATGGGGGAATCGCTCTCGTTTAGCGGTCGATCCGTTCAACTCGCTGAACGCGAACTCGATCAGGGACAGTACGACCGCTCGAGTGACGTTCTCGCCGTTGGTGAGGCCGGAATGCTCGTGCGACGAGAAGTCTGGGAAGCACTCGGCGGCTTCGACAGTTCGCTAGAAGTGGTTGATGGGGCGCTTGACTTTTGCTATCGAGCACGAACTGCCGGTTGGAGGGTCGAGGTCGTTCCGACCGCCGCAATCGATGCGAAAGACAGTTCACTCGAGGCCTACCTGGGCGAAGTTTCAGCTGGCAGAGTGCGTCGGGAAAACGCTCGCTCCTGGGCCTTTAGATTGCTCGCAACTTCTGCACTGTGGGCATTGCCCTTTATTGCCGTGGCGATAGTGGCTGGAGCCTTCGTGCGCGGAGTTGGCCGAGTCATGGTCAAGAAGCCGGCCCCTTTCGCTGAGCTGTCAGGAGCAATTGCTGGGATGGTTCGCATTGGGGCCGTGTCAGCTTCACGGCGCAGTCGTGCTGCGATTGCAACCCAACCAATCGGTGGAGCAAAACTGTTTGTGACGCGAGCAGAGATTGCGCGGCGACGAGCGCTAGAACGTGACGAGGAACGTGCGGCTCGAGAGGAACTCGACTCGACACCGCGACTTCCGTTCGGCCACCTCGGTGTGTGGCTGACGGTTGCGGCAGCGCTCATTGGTGCGATTGTTTCCCGCAACCTGTTCGGTTCCGAGGCGGTGGCCGGCGGTGGGTTGGTCCCACTCGATGGTTCCATCGTCGATCTGTGGCGCTCGGTTGGTGCAACCTGGAGTGCGGCGGCCGGCGGCAGTGCGACCGCGCCGGACGGATTCGCAGCACTCATCGCGATTATTGGTTCACTGACGTGGTGGAGCCCCAACACGGCCATCGTCGCACTCTGGATTCTCGCTATTCCGCTGTCGTTCGTCGCTGCATGGATCGCCTCTGCGCCGTTCCACACATCGAGTGTTGGTGCGGCTCTCACAGCCACTGTCTGGGCGATGCTCCCCACACTCCACGTCGCACTCGGTGAGGGACGAGTGGGTGCTGTACTTGCCCACATCCTGATTCCGCTCGCTGTTCGAGCACTATGGGGAACCGGAGTGGTTTCAGCTGCGTGGTTCGCACTTCTCGGTGCCGCACTGTGGGTGGCTGTGCCGGCGCTCGCACCCCTCATCGTCCTTGCCGTCATTCTTCGTGCCGTGACGGGGCGTCCATGGTTTGTGCTCGCGATTGTGCCGGCGGTAGCGCTTGAGTGGCCACGAATTCTTGAGGCCGTGGCGTCATCCCCGCTTCGATACTTCGCCGATCGCGGTGTTCCGCTTCCGACAACGTCAGCTGGGACATCATCGCTGGGGCTGTGGCCGCAAATCCCAGCTGTCCCGTTTCTTGACGCCACTATCTCCGCGATTGTCCTCTGGGCGTTAGTCGCGTGCGTTCTCGCAGCCACTGTCTGGGTCGTTCTCGCAGGAAACTCACAACTCGGTGTCTTGACGGCGCTCGGGTCACTTGCGGTTCTGTGGGCAACGCTCATCTCAGGACTGCCTCTCTCGTCTATTGACGGCGAAGGTGTCGGTGTTTTCCTCGGACCGCTCATCGACGTCATCTGGCTTGCCGGGGCAATCGGCTTCGGAAGGGCGGTCACACTGTTGCCCTCGGCGCTTCGGGTGATTTCCCTTCCCGTTGTCGCGGCCGTCGCTGCACTATCAATCCTCGCTATCGCCGCACCGCTCCTCGGAGAAACTCCAGCTGGGCCTTCTCGAGCACGGACAGTGCCCGCTTACGTCGAGGCTGAGACGAACAGTCGTGAGGGTGCCGGAACTCTCGTGATTGCGGTGAAAGAAGATGGAATTGTTGCCGAAGTCCGTCGCAACTCGGGAACAACCCTCAGCGACTGGACTGCGAGCGTTGCGACTCGAACCACCCTCGGCGATCGCGAAGATGAGATTGCGATTCTCGCCGGAAACCTGATTGTGGAGAGCGGGTTCGATGCGGTTGCTGCAGCCTCTGCGTTGAATCTTGCCTTCATCGTTCTCGACGACGACCCGTCAAGCCCGACCGTCTCGGCCATTTCTTCCCACCCCGGCCTGGCTCAGGTTGGCGTGACCGATTTAGGGGTCTTGTGGACCGTGCTCGACTCCGACGGGCAAAGCGAGCCAGTTCCGGCGCGCAACACCCTGTACATCGCGATTGCTGGGTTGGTTGGGCTGGTGACGTTCGTGCTTGCGATTCCAACTACCCTTCCGCGTCGACGGCGAATTGACGACGAACTTGCCGTTTCAACGGGTGATGACAATGGTTGACATCTCGAGAATCGTCGTCTCGACGCTCACCGTCGGAGCTCTTGGCATCAGCGCGCTCGCTGTCGCACAAGAATGGTCCCCGTTCGCGAGCGAAACCGTTGAACTGTCGACAATCGTTACCCCAGAGGCGGTGACCCGAAATCTCAGCTGTACCGGAGC
>WLES01000065.1 GCA_009704155.1 Actinomycetota bacterium
CCTCATCGACGAAGCCGGCGCACGCATGCGCCTCTCCATTCTTTCTTCGCCGCCCGAGCTGCGCGAATTCGACGACAAGATCGCCGAAGTTCGCAAGAAGAAGGAATCGGCCATCGAAGAGCAGGATTACGAAAAGGCTGCCCAGTTCCGCGATGAGGAGAAGCAACTTCTCGGAGAGCGCCTCCGGCTTGAAAAGGAATGGCGCAAGGGTGAAAAGGGCGACACCGGAACGGTTGATGAAGGAGTCATCGCCGAGGTTCTCGCACAGGCAACCGGAATTCCCGTCTTCAAGTTGACCGAAGAGGAAAGTGCACGTCTCCTCATGATGGAGAAGGCACTTCACCAGCGAGTGATCGGCCAGGAAGAAGCTATTGCCGTTCTCTCGAAGACGATCCGACGCACCCGTGCTGGGCTCAAAGACCCGAAGCGCCCTTCTGGTTCGTTTATCTTCGCCGGTCCGACCGGTGTCGGAAAGACCGAGCTCGCAAAAGCTCTCGCCGAGTTCCTGTTTGACGATGAAGATGCACTCATCGCTCTCGATATGTCGGAGTACGGCGAGAAGCACACAGCATCGCGCCTCTTCGGCGCCCCTCCCGGATATGTCGGTTTCGACGAGGGTGGGCAGCTCACCGAGCGCGTTCGACGCAAGCCCTTCAGTGTCGTGCTGTTCGATGAAATCGAAAAGGCTCACCCCGACATCTTCAACTCGCTGTTGCAGGTTCTCGAGGAAGGCCGTCTCACTGACGGCCAGGGGCGAGTCATCGACTTCAAGAACACTGTCATCATCATGACGACCAACCTCGGAACCAAGGACATCACGGGTGGACCGGTCGGGTTCGTTCTTGAGGGCAACTCGGAGCAGACCTACAAGGCCATGCGCTCGAAGGTCATCGAAGAACTCAAGAAGCACTTCAAGCCAGAGTTCCTCAACCGTGTCGATGAGACGATCGTGTTCCCGCAGCTCACGCAAGACGAACTGTTGCAGATTGTCGACCTCTTCGTTCGCCGTCTCCGCGAGCGCATGCTCGACCGCGACATGACGCTCGACGTGACCGACGCTGCTCGTCGCGAGTTGCTGACGATTGGCTGGGACCCCATGCTCGGTGCACGACCTTTGCGTCGCGCAATCCAGCACGAGGTCGAGGACATGCTCTCCGAGCAGATCTTGCACGGTGAACTTCAGGCCGGAAGCCACGTTCTTGTTGACTTCGTCGATGGTGAGTTCACCGCAGTTACGACGGGTGCCCTCGCGCTTCCGGACGTCGCCGCGGTCGAGGTTGACGCCATTGCTGAAGAGCAGGCAGCAGCGGAAAAGCCAGCCGACGACTAGTCGCAACACTCGGCGCAACGACACACCAATCGGCGCGCCAGCCCGAAACCGCGCTTGTCCGACCGTAACCTGACGGTATGTCGTGGATTCTTGAACCTCGTGGTCCGCTGCCCGCCAACGTGTATCACGTTCGACGTTTAATCACCGTCGCGATTCTCGGCGGAGTCCTCGTTGGGCTCGGCGGTATTGCCAGCGCACTGTTTGGCGGCGGCAACAGCACGAATCCGGCCGCGACCCCAGGTTCTACGTCGGGGGCGATTCCCGAATGTGACCCCAGCCAGATAAACATTTTTGCCGTGACGGATCACGCGTCCTACGGCGAGGGGGAGAAGCCGAAGTTCTCGATGACCATCACTAACAACAGTGACGCGGTGTGCACGGTTCAGGCCGGGACTGACAAGCAGAAGTATGTCGTAACGAGTGGTAGCGACACGATTTGGGACTCGACCGTGTGTCAAAAGGACCCAGCTCCCTTCGTGCAAGAGTTCCAGGCAAAAGAATCCATCACCACGAACCCCCTTGAGTGGGGTGTTGCCCGCAGTGACAACTGTGACAACGGCACCCCAGCTGTCGGCGGAGGGGCTTCGTACCAGTTGACCGTTCACCTCGGCGATATCGTCTCAGCTGAAACTGCTCAGTTCCTTCTGTACTAGTCGGACCGGGAATTTTTCCCACAGCCGTTTACTAATGACAGAGCAAAAGCAAATTATTTGTCACTAAGCGGCGTGTCGACACTCAACCATGTCGGTGCTCGGTGGCAGAGTTGCTCTTCCCAGCACCGTCGAAACTGGCAATGGCGTCCGTCTCTCGAGGTGATTCTGTCAACCGTTTGAGAGGAGAAGCCATGACCCACAAATTCGGATTAACTCCGTTCCCGCTCACCATCACACGCACGAGCCGACTTCCGAGGAAGCGCTTGATCGTTGAGGTGCCGGCGCCGTCCGCGGCCACCACCCCCGCGGCCACCACACCGGTGGTTCCGGCGGAGTTAGCGCAGGAGCGCAACACCGATTCCCCTGAGGCGGAAGGCGGCAACGAATGAGTGACGACTTCGAGCAGTTCGAAGACATGGAGGAAAGCGAGCTCTGGGAACAAACAACTCACGGGCCCTCTGAAACGCGAATCCACGCGCTCATGACTCTCGCCCATCGAGCGACTGACACACTTGCGCACGCGCAAGCAGCGAGCATTCAGGAGCGCATCGCTGACCTCTACTTGGAAGCGAAAAAGACGGACGACGCGCTCGTCGCTTACGCGCGCGCCATCAGTGCGTGGCAAGAGGTTGAGGAATGGGAGAACATCGAAACACTCCGCGTCAAGGCTGAAGCCCTCAGCGATTCCCTGTTCGAGGCTGGTGCGTGGCGCGAGTTCTACTCCGCGTACGGATGGGCGGCGTACCTACGCCGCGCGTATGTCGTCGCTCTCGAATACGTAGAGAAGGCAATCGCCTGTACGGAGGAATCCGGATCGACTCACTATCGAGCGCTGCACCTTTGTCAAAAGGGCGTTCTTACCGCCGCTCTTGGCCGATCGGCGGACGGAATTGTGTTCCTGCAGGAAGGCCTTTCACTAGCCCGTGAAGAGAGCAATCTGTTCATGGTGGCGGATATTCTTGCCGACCTGTCGATTATTCAATCGAGGACATTGGATCGAGAAGCCGCACTCGCCACCGCTCAGGAAGCCGCGGCTCTGCTTACCGAAATTCCTCCCTTCGTTCCACTTCACTTCCGGGTGAAGTTTGCGCTCGGTAATGCCTACCTGTGCACGGGTTCGACGCTCCTCGCCTTCCAGACCTTCGAATCGATTCACGCTGACCTCCCCAATTACCTCAAGGCGAAGACGCTGATTCGGATGTCGGAGTGCGGGTATGACGATGAAATGTGGGAATCGCGCGCCTATACGGTGGCAAAGAACTCCAACGCGTTTGACCTCGTTGATCACATCGAGGTGACTCGAGCGATGCGCGCTGACCCCGCCACAGCAATCGCATCGCTGACCTCGGTGATTGAACGGACCATCGAACGCGATGATGACGTGACTCGCGATGAAGCCCGATTGGTTCTGGCGCGGAAACTGTGCGACGCTGGCCGTCACGCAGAGGCCGTCGAGCAACTCACCATTCTCTCCGTCGCAAACTTCGGAGACGACGCCTACAAGATATTGACGTATCTCATTCTGCGCGCCGACGCACTTATCGCTGTCGGTGAGCTGGTTGAAGCGCGGTCAATCGCGTTGGCCCTGTCACGGCTTGATCGGCGCTGGGAAGTGATTGACGCGATAGCCGAGGGTTACTGGCAACTCGCAACAATCGAACTCGCAGCGAACGGCCCGACGATTGAGTGGGAGCGTCTCGCAAACCAGTGCATTTCGCTCCTTGCCCTCGAGGGAGATTTCGCTCTCCTTCAGGAGCGCGCCGAATTTCTCAGTGGGGCAGTTGTGCTCGACAACCAGCCTTATCGCGGTTCCCTCGACACGATGGACGCGCTCATCGCGGACATCGCAAACGAAACCGGCTCACCGAATTGGACTGCAACCAGTTAGGTCGTGGCTCGGCGAACCGCTTCCGTGAGGGTTTTGGCTGAGTGGTCAAGAACGGTAGTGAAGCCGAGGCGGTTCGCTTCGGTAGCCCGAAGCTGGTGGGCCGTGACGGCACGGATGTCTCCAGACAGACTGATTTCGCCTGTTGCGACCAGTTCGGCGGGCAGCGCAACGTCTTTCGCTGCGCTCGCGAGAGCTAGTGCAATCGCCAGGTCAGCTCCGGGTTCCGTGATCCGGATTCCGCCAACGGTTGACACGTAAACATCGGATGCGTGGAACGGGATTCGCGCTCTGCGTTCGAGAACTGCCAGCAACATCGCAACACGAGAGGAATCGACACCGTTTGTCACTCGCCTGGGTTGAGGCGCGTTGCTCGGCACAATGAGTGCTTGAATCTCGACGGGCAGCGCGCGACGGCCTTCCATCGCGATTGTCGTGCAGGTTCCGCTCACGGGTGAACCTGACTGTGAACGGAAGAGCGCCGACGGATCGGGAACCTCCGTGATACCCGTGCCCACCATCTCGAAACATCCAACCTCGTCTGTTGGGCCAAAGCGGTTCTTGAGCGCGCGGACAAATCGGAGCGATGTCTGGCGGTCGCCTTCGAAATGCAGGACGACGTCAACGAGGTGCTCGAGCAATCGCGGCCCTGCAATCGTTCCGTCTTTCGTAACGTGACCAACAACGATGATCGGAAGGTTTCGCTCCTTCGCAACGCGCACGAGCGTAGCTGCGACTTCCTTCACTTGCGCAACGCCACCGGCGAGCCCGTCGATAGTGTCCGACGCAATGGTTTGCACTGAGTCGACGATGACGAGAGCCGGCTGAACCTGGTCGATGTGACCGAGAACAGTGCTCAGGTCAGTTTCGGCGGCAATGAAGAGTGTGTCGATGAGCGTGTTGGTGCGACCTGCTCGAAGCCGAACCTGGCTGGCGGATTCCTCCGCGCTCACGTAAAGGACGCGTGCACCTGTCGACGCAACCCGCCCCGCGACATCGAGAAGAAGAGTTGATTTGCCGACGCCCGGTTCACCGGAAAGAAGCACGGCTGCACCGGGAACAATCCCACCGCCGAGAACGCGATCGAATTCGTTGATTCCGGTGGCTCGGTGCGAAGCGTCGTCAGTGGTGACTTCCGTGATCGGAACGGCTCGGCGAGTTTCAGGAACGCCCTTAGCTGTGGTGCGGCCACCGGTTGGCTCCGCACCCGTCTCACGGACGGTGTCCCACTGCTGACACTCGCCACAACGGCCGACCCATTTGGTCGTCGACCACCCGCATTCACTGCAGCGGAATGAGGTTGTTGTACGGGCCATTGCTCCAGCGTAGGCGAGAGCACCGACGTCACCCTCGTTTTCCCGCACACTGTTTGGCGTGTAAACTTTTCCACGGTGCCGTGTCCGAGCGGCCGAAGGAGCATGTCTCGAAAACATGTGTGGGTGCAAGTCCACCGTGGGTTCAAATCCCACCGGCACCGCCAGCAAGAAGCCCCCGATGCGTCGGGGGCCTCTTTGTTTGGGTGGACCAGGCGAAAGAAGAAGGGCCCCGGTTTCCCGAGGCCCTTCCGCGTTGGTTTCGCGACTAGGCGCGCGAGCGGCGGCGAACCGCCACCACTGCAACACCCGCGATCAGCAGGCCGAGACCTGCCCAGAGCGACGAGGTGTCTGCTCCGGTGTCCGCGAGGTCCTCATCGGGAGCAGGTCCCCAGTTGATAACGTTCGCGCCATCAGGAAGCCCCGCGGCAAGACGACCGCTGAATGAATTGAACTCAGCCGAGTTGGTGACAACTACGTCACCATTTGATTCCGCATCGGCAACTGAATCAAATCGGCCAGGGTTGTATCCGAGCGTGTTGAGGTGAGCCGGATCCCAGCCCGTGAAGTAG
>WLES01000066.1 GCA_009704155.1 Actinomycetota bacterium
AAGAACCGCAACGCGCGGCTTGCTTCGCTGGTTTAAAGATGACGGCACTCCCCGCGGCAAGTGCGGCGAGAGTCGAACCAGCGGGAATCGCGATGGGGAAGTTCCACGGTGGCGTGACGACGGTCACGTTGACGGGGTGGAACTCGGCTCCGTTAATCGTGTCCAGCTCGCCTGCCCGTTCTGCGTAATAGCGGGCGAAGTCAATTGCCTCTGAGATTTCGGGGTCGGCTTGCTCAATTGTCTTACCGGTCTCGCTCATCGCTACTTCGACAAGTTGAGCGCGGTGTGACTCAAGAGCATCTGCCGCACGATGCAGAATCTGTGCCCGCTCCGCTGCCGGTCGGCGTCCCCACTCCCGACCTCCGTTGACCGCTTCGGCGATGACCGCATTGAGTGCGGCGGAGCTGGTGATGGAAGCGGCTTGGGCATCGGCCACACCGAGAGTCGAGTGCTGTGCAGCGGCAATGATTGCCGAGCCCCACTGGCGGTTCGCGGCGATCGACGGGTCCGTGTCAGACGCGTTGTCAAACGTACCTGTGGCGATTGCTTTTCGAGCTGCGGTGCGGTTCGGGCTGGGAATCGACGCATCAAGGTCGCGGACGGACGCCACGAAGCGGTCGTGTTCGCGGTCAAAAAACTCAGAGTTGTCGAGTTCGAAAACTGCTGACATAAAGTTGTCGCTGCTCGCTCCTTCGTCGAGCCGTCGAATCAAGTAGGCGATGGCGACATCGAACTCGGCTGGGTGGACGACCGGGGTGTATAACAGGAGTCCTCCTGTTGTCTCACGAACAGCCTCGGCTTGGCTTTCCGCCATCCCGAGCAGCATCTCGAATTCGATCCCGTCCCGCACGCCACGTCGCCCAGCTAGCGCCCAGGCAAAAGCGATGTCAAAGAGGTTGTGACCGGCAACACCAATTCGAACGTTGTCGATTCGGTCTGGCGTGAACGCGTAATTCACGACTCTCTTGTAGTTCGTGTCAGCCTCTTGTTTTGAGCGAACAGTTGCCAATTCCCAACCGTGAAGTTCGGCGTCGATTCGTTCCATGGGAAGGTTTGCGCCCTTGACGATACGCACCTTGATGGCGGCGCCGCCTCGCGAACGCCGCTTGTGTGACCACTCCTGCAGCGTGATCATTGCGCCGAGCGCATCGGGCAGATATGCCTGCAACACAATTCCCGCTTCAAGGTCGAGGAACTCATCGCGATCGAGGATTTGCTGGAATACCGCGATTGTCATGTCGAGATCGTGGTACTCCTCCATGTCGAGGTTGATGAATTTGCGGTTCTCCGAGGCATGTGCGAGTCGATAGAGCGGGAGTAGCGATTCAACGACGTGCGCGACCGCTTCATCAAATGCCCAGGGGGAATGGGGTGACACAGCGGACGACACCTTGACCGACACGTAATCGACGTCGTCCCGACCGAGAAGTTCGAGCGTGCCAGCGAGTCGCTTCGCTGCTTCACGCGGGCCGAGCACCGCTTCACCCAGGAGGTTGATGTTGAGGTCGGCTCCGCGCGCTCGGATTGCGCTCAGCTTGGAACCAAGTCGCTTGGGGGACGCGTCGATCACGAGGTGACGAACCATTGTGCGCAGCACGGTGCGGGCGATGGGGACAACAATTCCGGGGAACCAGCGCGAGAACACTCCGCCCAGGTGGATGAGGCCTCGAAGAATAGCTGGCAGGAATGCCGGTGTGTACCGAGTAACTGCTCGGAGATTCTGGGCGGCGACCTTCAACGATTCGGGGCGAACAACCCCGTCAACAAACCCGACGGCAAAAGCTAGGCCATTCGGGTCACTGAGCAACCCAGCGAGGCGCTCCGATGCGACGGAGGGAGGAATCGTCGCCGATTTGCTAATCCACTCATTCACCTGTTCGATCGATTCGCGAATCAGTTCCTCGCGATTCTCAATCTCGGGAATTGCAGTGAACGGGCTCGTCACGAAAGGTCTCCTAGCTGAAGGCAATCTATTGCCACGAGCCTACGCCACGGTGAGGCACCGTGCTCGGGAGTAGGCTCAAGCAGTGACGGTGATTTCGCGCGAACGGCAAACTGAGGTTCAGCGTTCACTCGTCGTCGTTTTCCTCCTCCAGGGTTTCATCGCGGCAGCTCTCATTCCGCGCGTCCCCGACATCATCGACAACATCGGTGTCAGTTTCGCGGAGTGGGGTGTCATCTCCGCTTTCGGAACGATCGGTGCCGCCGCCGGACTTTTCGTTGCCAATCGTGCGATTGAACGATACGGCGTGCGAACAACAACAATCGTGTCGCTCAGTTCCGTGGGGATTTCGAACGCGTCGCTGGGGTGGCTGACTGACTCAACTCTGTACTTCGTCATCAACAGTGCAATGGCCCTCGCACTCAGTGTCTTCGTGATCGCCGTCAACTCGCAGACTGTTGTGCTTCAAACGTTGAGCGGGCGCGTAATCATTGGGCGATTCCATGCAGCGTGGTCGGCCGGCGCCGCCTCCTCCGCTGCGCTGTCAGGTTTCCTCGCGAATCTCCTTCCCGTCGGAATTCATCTGACGCTCTTTTCCGCCGTTGGGCTTGGCGTCTTTTTCCTTGTCGTTCCTCGACTGCTCAGCCGCGACGAGGAGCGAATCGCTGAAGGCAAATCGGGCGAGGTAGCTGTGGCCTGGCGATTAATGCCCAAACGTGTCTACCTGTTGGGGGTCGGACTCGCTTTTGGTGTGTTCCCCGAAGCCGCGCTGTGGGATTGGAGTTCCGTCTACGGGCGCGACGCCCTCGGGTTTGATCCGGCGCGCGCGGCGGTTCCTTATGCGAGTTTCGCTGTCGCAATGATTGTTGGCCGAGTACTCATCGACGTGGTCGGTAAGAGGGTTCACGTCAGCCTTCAAGCAGCAGTCGGCGGCGTGCTGGCCGCAGTCGCAATGACGCTGAGCATTCTCATCGGTCCGGCAGCGATTGCCCAAAACGAAGGTGTCGGGCTCGTCCTCGTTGGGTTCCTGTGGGCGCTCGCCGGCTTGGGCACGGCGTCAATGGCTCCGTCGTTCTTGTCTTCGGCGGCGATTGTGTCGGGAATGTCGGCCGCGGCCGCACTGACACGGATGAGTGTGATGCAAACCATCGTGATTATTGCCTTGAAGTTCGCAATGGGCGCATCTGCCGAAACCGCTGGAGTCGAGGTGTCGATGTGGCTCACGGTTGTGGCGTGGATTGCGGCGAGCGTCGTCGCATTCATCGTGTTGCGGTTGTCGCGCCGGCATCACGCCACCACTCACGTCAGTTCGAACTGACCCCAACAGCTCGCCTTCGCTGAGAACAATGCAGCGTTTATTCTCAATCTGCGCTAATATTGTCATCGTCAATAACACAACTCTCCTTTGGAAGGGAACAGCTTTGCGTAAACTATTTTTCTCAGCAATAGCGGCTGGCGCTGCACTCTCAGTTGCGATTGCCTCACCCGCGTCGGCCGCTTACACAGGTCCGGCGAGCTGGAACACGGCAGGTTTGAAGCCTGTAATCGTCGAGACCGGTCAGTACGCGTGGTCAATCGACGGCCTCGGAACGCTTGACGGTACGGGCAACATCCAGGTTGAAAAACCGGCAGGTGGCACAGTTCACAAGGCATATTTTGTAGCCGCCCAGGTCCAAGACGGCAGCAAACCAACGCTTAACACTCCGTCGAGCATTTTGCTTAACGGTTCTGCTGTGACCTTCCAGTATGAATCACTCAACGCGAGCGGTGACGACAGTAACGCTTTCAATAACTATTTTGCAGACGTCACGTCACTTGTTTCGTCGACGATTGACGGGCAGTCCGCCGGAGTCAACAACATCACCGTTGACGAGGGTGGACTTGACGTTGAGGGGACCGCCCTTGTGGTGTTATTCAACGATTCGACCGTGGATGTTGCGACCGTAGTCCTTGCATTCGGAAACTCAAGCCCGAGCGGTGACTCATTTACGTTGGCGTTCAATGCGCTGAGTGCCCCTCAAACGCAAGACCTTCAAATGTCGGTGGGGATTTCTTACTCGTACAACCTTGATGGCGACAGTCGTGATGGGTGGCAGTCCTCGTCAATCTACGTCAATGACACTCTCATGACGGACATTGCCGGTTCGTTCGATGACTGTGAAGAGGCAGATCAGGAAACCGATTGCAATGACGGGGCACTGTTGACTGTGGGTGGGGTGGGTGGCGCCACCACGAACCCGACAATTCCAAGTTCGGACACATGGTCGCAGGCTGCAGATGACGAGCTTTATAGCTTGACACCATTCGTCGAGGTTGGAGACACGTCGATTACCGTCAAGACATCGAACCCGTCGTCAGATGACAACATCTTCCTTGACGCTTTCTACCTCAAGCACATCGTTGCGACAGTAGACGACGGTCTTGCTGACACTGGGTTTGACCCTTCGTCAAGCGCTCTTGGAGCTTTTGCGGTTCTCAGTGCCGGTGTTGCTTCGGTTGTAGTGGCCCGCCGCCGCAAGGCATAGGCAGTAACAGTCACTAATTGGTCCTCGTCGCGACTAAGCGGCGAGGACCAATTTGTCGTCCACGACAAGTCGGTTGTAGCACCTGAAAATACTGGGCTGGGCATCGCCTCGTGCTGCTCGGGATTAGGTTAGGTTGAACTGACCGCCCTCAATCTGGCCCTGCTGTCGGTAAAGGTCGAGTTTTGCCCTTGTGTCCTGGATGTCGAGGTTTCGCATGGTGAGCTGTCCGATTCGATCCGCGGGTCCAAATGCCGCGTCGTCGGTTCGCTCCATCGACAGTTTGTCGGGGTGGTACGAGAAGCCTTCACCTCGGGTGTCGAGGATCGTGTAGTCGTCGCCTCGCCGAAGCCGAAGAGTGACCGAGCCGTTGACTGCTGACGCGATCCATTTGGTGAGCGATTCGCGGAGCATGAGTGTCTGAGGGTCGAGCCAACGACCTTCGTAGAGCAGTCGCCCCATTCGGCGTCCCTCGTTGTGATACGCCGCAAGTGTGTCTTCATTGTGCACTGCCGAAAGCAAGCGTTCGTATGCAATGTGAAGCAGTGCCATCCCGGGGGCCTCGTAAATACCGCGACTTTTTGCTTCAATGATTCGGTTCTCGATTTGGTCGGACATCCCAAGCCCGTGACGACCACCGATGCGGTTTGCCTCGTCAACCAGTGCGACGGGGTCGGTGTAGTCCTTGCCATTAATCTCGACCGGGCGACCCTGACGGAAGGTGACGGAGACGTCCTCTTGCTCAATTGCCACCGATGGATCCCAGAACTTCGCGCCCATGATTGGTTCGACCAACTCATACGATTCGTCGAGATTTTCCAGAAGCTTTGCCTCATGAGTTGCGCCGAGCATGTTCGAGTCGGTTGAGTAGGCCTTTTCGATGCTGGAGCGATAGGGGAGGTTTCGCGCCGCGAGCCACTCTGACATTTCCTTGCGGCCACCGAGCTCAGCGACGAAATCGCTGTCGAGCCATGGCTTGTAAATCCGGAGGTTTGGGTTCGCCAGGAGCCCGTAGCGGTAAAACCGCTCGATGTCGTTACCTTTATATGTACTTCCGTCTCCCCAAATCTCCACTCCATCGGCATGCATCGCGCGAACGAGAAGAGTTCCCGTGACGACACGGCCCAGCGGGGTGGTGTTGAAGTACACCTTTCCGCCCGTTCGAATGTGAAACGCGCCGCAGGCAAGCGCTGCAAGGCC
>WLES01000067.1 GCA_009704155.1 Actinomycetota bacterium
CTCATCGCGAGCCTCGGCGTGATGGGTCTCATGGGTGTTCTCATCGTCTTGGCCGTCATCGGAAACATTTCAGCCGGTGCGGCAATCGTCATCTTCCTCGCGGTGCGGATGCTTGGCCAGATGTATTCGGGAATCTCGTCGGGGCTCATGAGGTTCGCGCGGGCACGAATCAATGGCCGCTAAACCCCGCCTGACGATCGCCTATTCGGTGCTCGCCGGTGGCGTCGACAACCTATCGTTTCCCGCAGCACGCCCAGACACGGAAATTCTTGTCATCGTGCAGGGAACGGGTGGAGCGGTGGCTCCGCGCGACGACGTTCGTGTCATCCGCCTCGATTCCACCGGAGTCACGAAAAGTCGAAACGAAGCAATACGGCAGGCGGCCGGAGAGGTTCTTCTTTTCGGCGAAGAATCCGTCCAGTGGAAACGCGACGGTCTCGACGAGGTTCTCGCAATCTTCGATGACAATCCACGAATCGCCATTGTTCTCGGGCGGGCGGAGGACGAAACGGGCACGTTGCGCAAGCGTTACCCGAGTTACCGAGAGCCTGCAACGGTGTGGAACTCCGCTCGTGTCGGCACAATCGAACTCGCGGTGAGGCCAGGCGAACTACTCCGCAAGGGGGTGGCGTTCGACGAAAACTTCGGCGCAGGAACCCCCAACTTTCTCGGAGACGAATACATCCTCGTCGCCGACGCCAATCGAGCTGGGCTTCGGTGCGAGTATTTCCCCGTCACGATGTCGATCCACCCACGAGAATCCTCGGGAATCGGATTCGGCACGGTGTGGGACGCTAGAGCGCGCTCGCGCGTTTTCGGCAGAGTCTTCGGCTGGTTCGCGGTCGTCCCCAGACTTCTCCTGTGGGTGCGAAACCCCGTGCGCTTCGGACGGTTCGGATTCGCCTTCGTGTTCGGCTGGTTCCGCGACTAGTCGGTGATCGCCCAGCGCACCGCGTTGGACGCGGTCGGGTGCGTGAAGCGAAACCCGTCGGCAAGCAGAACCTCGGGTGTCAGTCGGTGCGACGACAGCAGCAGTTCAAAGCCGGCCTCGCCAAGAATCTTGACGGCGAAGGTTGGAATAACAAAGAGGTGCGGGCGGAGCAGCGCTGTGGCCAGTGCCCGAGTGATTGTGGTCGCCGTCGCAGGCTTCGGGCCGACCAGGTTGACGGGCCCGCTCACGGTCGAATCAATGAGGTGCACGATTGCTCGAACCTCGTCGCGAAGTGAAATCCACGGCCACCACTGACGACCGCTGCCAACCCGCGCGCCGGCACCGAACAGCGTTGCCAGCTTGAGGGGTGCGAGCGCACCGCCACCGCCCAGCACCAGTCCCGTTCGAAGGTAGACGGTTCGACACGTCGCTTTCGATGCCCACTTCTCCCACGCGACACAGACGTCGGCGAGGAACCCGTCGCCGCGCTTGGACTTCTCTGTCAGTTCCTCGTCGCCGCGGTGGCCGTAGAACCCAATCGCCGACGCCGACAGGAAAACCTTCGGGGTGACTTTCGCTGCGTTGATGGCCGTCACAATCGTCGTTGTCGTTGTCCGGCGGGATTCCATGAGGTCGGCCTTGATGGCTTTTGTCCACGGCATGCGCGAAATGGATGAACCGGCAAGGTTGATGACGGCGTCTGCACCGGACACAACGGCAGGGTCCAGCTCGCCCGAAGCGGGGTTCCACATCACCTCGTCGGTGGCGGTTGGCTCACGGCGAACGAGCGTTGTGACGCGCCAGCCGTCGCGCCGAAGAGTCTTGACGAGGGCCGCGCCGATGAACCCGGACGCCCCCGCAACTACTGCGTGACGAGAAACCATGCGCACCTCCGTTGTGGTGGTTCGAAGTCTAGATGCTGTGTTCGTCGCCGATGCGAATCGTTCGCGGTGTTCCCGGCTTCTCAAGCCCGAACGTGATTCCGCGGCGTGCGAAGAGCAGGTAGATCTCGCAACCGAGGCAGTACCCGAACGCGGCATTGAGGAAGGCCGCGACAAAAGCTGCCGCTGCAGCAACGGGGAGCGCGACGGTGACGCCGGCGATGTAGAGGAGCACGCCGGTGATGGTGACGACAAATCCAACACCCTGGGAGAAGGTTGGCCCTGCTGGCGATTCGAGGTACTCGGGGGCCTTGAGCTGCGGGCGAATGAACTTCGCGAAGAACAGTCCATAGGGGTGGTTGGTTACGCCGCCGAGTACGCCCCACAGGAACATCGCCGAAATGACAACGATGAGGACGTAACCGGGTGCCTCCATGTTGACCGGCTGTGACGCAAGACCAATCGTCAGCCAGACTCCAACGAGAAGTGCGACGGCGGTGATGGATGCGCCGAAGCGCGGTCCGCGGGGGTCAATACCTTTAGGTGTGCTCATATTGTGATCTCCTCGTATGTTGTTGACGGTCGTCCGTCGATGGCGTTGACAAAAACTTCGGCTGCCGCGACACCCGTGATGCGAGCAGTGATCTCACCGGCCGGCGAAACGACAAGGGTCGTCGGTGTAGAGCGAATCCCGAGCGAGTTCGCAAGGTCGAGGTGCTCAACCGCGTCGATCGCGCGGAACTCAACGTCGCTGCGGAAGTTAGCAATCTTCTCAAGCCTCGGCTTGAGCTGTGCACACGGCGAGCAAAACTCGGTCGTGAACTGCAACAGAACGGTTTTGCCAGGGGTGCGGTAATCCTCAGAAATCGTGTGACCAGAAACCTTGACCACTCGTCCCTGGCCGCGTTTCCAAATAAAACCAGCAATCGTCGCAACGGCGACGAGCGCAGTCACGATAGCAAGTTCCATTCTTCAACGGTAAGCGCCCGACCGCGTGTTCGCTCGTTCGTTTCACTCTGTTACAACCGCTTCTCGGTAGGCTGGTGCGCATGAGTGAAATCGAGTTCCGCAGTGACGTCACCGTCGAACTGGTGCGTTCAGCGGCCAGCGACAAGGACGTCTTGTACGCTGCGCGAGTCTCCACTCAGGGTGAGCAATCCCTTGCCGGCGCCGAGGTTGAAGCTGGCGAGCGCGACCGCGGGCTCATCAACTATTTGATGCGTGACCGCCACGGTTCGCCCTTCGAACACAACTCGATGACCTTCTACATTCAGGCACCGATCTTCGTCTTCCGCGAGTTCATGCGTCACCGCATGGCCTCCTACAACGAGGAATCCGGTCGTTACCGCGAACCTCGCCCCGTTTTTTACGTCCCCAACACCGACCGCAACCTTGTGCAGATCGGAAAGACCGGACACTACGAGTTCATCCCCGGCTCGCCTGAGCAGTACGAACTCGTCGATCGCGAAGTTCGCCAATCGTGTGAGAACGCCTACGAGTCGTACCAGCGCATGCTCGAAGCGGGTGTTGCCCGCGAAGTCGCCCGAGTCGTGCTTCCCGTCACGATCTATTCGTCGATGTACGTCACAATGAACGCCCGTGCGCTCATGAACTTCCTCAGCCTCCGCACCATGCGCGAAGGCACCCACTTCCCGTCTTTCCCTCAACGCGAAATCGAAATGGTCGCCGAGAAAATGGAAAAGTTCTGGGAAGACCTCATGCCGATGACGGCAGAAACATTCAACGCAAACGGCCGCGTAGCGCCGTAAGACCGTGGGGTAACACTCACAAGAAGGGGGCACATGCCTCGATTAATCAGTGAACCGCGCCCGCTCGATGCGGGAACTCTCAGAATCATCCCGCTCGGCGGACTCGGCGAAATCGGCCGCAACATGACCGTGTTCGAATTCGACGGTCGTCTGCTCATCGTCGACTGCGGTGTTCTGTTCCCTGAGGAAACCCAGCCCGGCGTCGACCTCATCCTTCCCGACTTCACACCCATCCGCGATCGCCTCGACGACATCGTCGGCATCGTTCTCACGCACGGGCACGAAGACCACATCGGTGCTGTTCCCTATCTCCTCAAACTCCGAAGCGACATCACCCTCTACGGTTCGACGCTGACACTCGCGCTCATTGAAGCGAAACTTCACGAGCACAAGATTCGTCCAGAGGTGAAGCGCGTCGACAGTGGTCAGCGCCTCAACGTTGGGCCGTTCGACCTCGAGTTCGTCGCAGTCAACCACTCGATTCCCGATGCGCTCGCCGTCGCGATTCGCACGCCGGCCGGAATGGTCCTTGGCACCGGCGACTTCAAGATGGACCAGCTGCCGCTCGACGGCCGTCTCACCGACCTCCGCGCCTTCGCTCGCCTCGGTGAAGAGGGCGTCGACGTGTTCATGACGGATTCGACGAACTCCGACGTCCCAGGCTTCACTCCGCTCGAAAAAGACATCGGCCCTGTCATAGAACAGGTCATGCACCGCACGCGCGGCAAAGTCGTCGTCGCAAGCTTCGCGAGTCACGTCCACCGCGTCCAGCAGGTCATCGACGCAGCAGTGTCGAACGGCCGAAGCATCGCCTTTGTCGGACGAAGCATGGTTCGCAACATGGGAATCGCAAAAGACCTCGGTTACCTCACCATTCCGGACGGCGCGATCGTCGACCTCAAAGACGCCATGCAAATGCCTGACGACCGAATCGTCTTCATGTCGACCGGGTCGCAGGGTGAGCCAATGGCCGTCCTCTCGAGAATCGCCAACAAGGAACACCAGATCGAGATCGGCGAAGGCGACACGGTCATCCTTGCGTCGTCGCTCATTCCTGGCAACGAGAACGCCGTGTACCGAGTCATCAACGGGCTCATCGCGATCGGTGCGCACGTCGTTCACAAGGGCAACGCCAAAGTTCACGTCTCCGGGCACGCCGCCGCGGGGGAGTTGCTGTACTGCTACAACATCGTCAAACCGCGAAACGTGTTCCCCATCCACGGTGAAACGCGCCACCTCCACGCCAACGCGGCCCTCGCCGTCGAGACCGGTGTCCCCAAGCAGAACACGATCATCGCCGAGAACGGAACGGTGGTTGACCTCAAAGACGGTGTCATGAACGTCGCGGGGCAGCTCGACCTCGGATTCGTCTACGTTGACGGCTCCAGCGTTGGTGAAATCACCGACGCCGACCTCAAAGATCGCCGAATCCTCGCGGAAGAGGGCTTTATCTCCATCTTTGTTGCCGTTGACATGAACACGGGGGCAGTCCTCGTCGGTCCAGAGGTTCACGCCCGCGGGTTCGCCGAAGACGAATCAGTGTTCGACGATGTCAAGCCGCAGATCATTGCCGCCATCGCGGAAGCATCACAATCGGGCATTCGCGACACTCACCAGTTCCAGCAAGCGGTTCGACGAGTTGTCGGGCGCTGGGTGAACACGCAACACCGCCGTCGACCGATGATCGTCCCCGTCGTTATCGAAGCGTAAAGGCGACGCGGGCAAATAGCCCGTAGCCCTGTGTCGTGCCTGATTTACAGGGGTCGGCGCAGGTATCGTTACCGACATGGCTCGTTCTACGCGCCCGAAAGCGGGTACTTCGCGAGGTGCTAACGGCACAAGGCCGTTGCCTCGCCCAACCGCGAGCGTGCGAACAGGGCCAGGAATCGTTTCACGGGCCTGGATGGCGCTAGCTCACGGTACAGGAGCCATATTCCGTCTGTTCATGACCGACAAAGTCGACCCCGCAGACCGCCGCGATGGCCTGCCCTTCACGCTCTTCCTGTTCGCAGCGGCAGGAGCCGCCATCGAATGGTTCCTCCCCGCCGTTCAATGGGCACAAATCCTCGAA
>WLES01000068.1 GCA_009704155.1 Actinomycetota bacterium
CGCCGACTACGCTGCTGAAATCGACTCGATTTACGACACAAACCCCGACACCAAGGGGTTAGTCCTCAAGGACTAGAGGCGGAACCACTCCGATTCGCGTATGTCTCGGAGTGCCATCCGTTTGATGTCGGGGTCAAGTCCCTCGATGTACACCGCACCGTCGAGATGGTCGGTCTCGTGTTGGAGCGCCTGCCCAAGGAGCCCGTCACCGGAAATGTCGATTGGGTTCCCGTCGAGATCCTCACCCGTCACTCGCGCCCACGGAAACCGACGGCGCGGATAGCCGAGTCCGGGAACGGAGAGGCACGCTTCGTCAACGAGTTGAGCCTCACCTCGAACCTCGACAAGCACCGGGTTGATGACATATCCCGTTCGACCGTCGATGTTGTAACTAAAGACGCGCTTCGATACCCCGATTTGGTTTGCCGCAACCCCGGCCCTACCGGGCAGAGAGACCGTATCGAGGAGGTCGGCGACCAGTGAACGCGTTGCCGCGTCAATGGAGTCAACTCGATCCGTCGCACTGCGCAACACCGGGTCGCCAAAAAGGCGGATGTCGCGAATCGCCATCACTTGGTCGCGGGAAGACCGTCGACGACCAGTGCAGCCAAGAGATTGGCTGCCTCGCGAGTGAGCTTGGAAAGCTTGTTCCACGTGATTACGGAACCAGCTGCGATGTGAGTGTCGTAAGGAATTCGCACGACGTCGCGGACACGTGACCTGAAGTGGTTTTCAATCTCGTCCAACTTCACCAATACTGTTCCCTGCGTTGCGGTGTTGAGGGCGACAATCGACTTTGCAACAACGTCGGCGTAGCCGTTAGATTCAAGCCACGTGAGCGTCTCTGATGCCAATCGGGCCTCATCGATCGAACCACCCGACACGATAACGAGTCCGTCTGCTCGCTGCAAGATGGGTCGCATCACCGAGTGCACGATGCCGGTACCACAGTCGGTCAAAACAACCGAATAATAACGCGAGGTGATATCGGCGACAAGGTTGTAATCAAATTCGTCGAACGCTTCAGCAAGAGTGGGATCAGAGTCTGAAGCAAGAACGTCAAGTCGCGTCTCGTCACGGCTGATGTAATCGGCGAAGGTTGTGAAGGAGTTGATTGATGGCGATTTCTGCACAACAGTCCGGATGGTGTTCCTCGTTGTACGTTGAATTCGTTCTGCGAGCGTTCCGCGATCGGGGTTGGCGTCGATTGCGATAACGCGATCATCGCGAACGCGAGCCATTGCCATACCGAGGAGAGTCGTCGTGGTCGTCTTGCCAACGCCACCCTTCCTCGTGAGAACCGGCACAAATCGCGCGTCACCCGGCAGCGGCGACGCGATTCGTGCTTCAATCGCCTTGCGGTCACGAACGGAACGTGAATCCCCAATGTTGACGAGGTGGAACGTGATTGCGTAGATGAACGCTGGGAAGAAACCACCAGGCGCCGTTCGCTTGACCTTGACATCGAGTAGTCGCTCATCGGTGAGCATGGCACTCGGCTCTGGACTGCTCGAAACACCCTTGTGTCGGCGGGTGTACATCTCTTCGCCATCGGTTGATGCTGAAATTGGGATTGATACCGAGGTTACATCGAGGTCAATCGATTCAGGCAGAATCTCTGCTGGTGCTGTGCCGTCTGGTCCGTCGAAGGGTATTGAGTCTGCGGGAGTCTTCTTCTCAACCGCTGGTTCTTGAGCCTTCTTCGTGGCCGGTCTTTTGCGTTCCGCCAAGTCGTGCTCCTTTGATGCGTGGTTCAAAGCCCATGCTACACGACTCGCAATCGAACTGTTCCGAGCTCCCAGCCGCCGACCATGGTTCGAGGACGCGTCGCCGTATAAGGCACGAATCCGTTACCAGTGAGAGTTGAAGTGAGGGCTAAAGTGGTGATTGTGCAGGTGGTCAGCGTAAGTTCCCTCAAGGGTGGCGTCGGAAAAACGACCATTACCCTTGGGCTGGCGTCTGCGGCGTACGCGAGTGGCTTGAGAACGCTCATTATTGACATGGACCCGCAGTCGGACGTCTCTGCCGCGTTGGCATCGAGATCGACTCACGGGTACACGGTCGACACCATTCTTCGAAGCCCGACAAACAAGAACATGAAGCTAGCAATAGCACCCAGTTCGTGGACTGCCCAAGGTGACAGCGCCGTTGATGTGCTCATGGGATCTCAAGCGTCCTCGCAGCACGACGTTCCTCAACCGACTCGAAATGACTTGTGGCGCCTCGAAGAAGCCCTCGTGCTGATTGAAAAGCGTTACGACCTTGTCCTTATCGATTGCCCTCCGTCGTTTAACGCACTCACTCAAACCGCGTGGACCGCGTCAGATGCCGTCGCGATCGTTGCCGAGCCAGGGCTGTTTTCCGTTACCGCTGTCCACCGCACACTCAACGCCATTGAGTCAATCCGACAGAGCATGTCGCCTCGAATTCGCACTGCTGGCGTCATTATCAATCGCCATCGTCCCGACAGTCGGGAGCACCAATTCAGACTGGGCGAAATGGATCAGCTTTTTGGCGACCACATCCTGACTCCGATTATCGACGAAACGCTCATGATGCAACAAGCGACCGGAGCGGCGACACCCATTCATCGTTGGCCTGGCGAGCCGTCACAGACACTCGCTCAGAAGTTCGATCTGATATTGCGTCAGATCCTTGCGCCGAATCGCGTCTAGGAGGCGCGGCTTGCCCTCTTCGCGGCAAGTTCGTCGAGCGTTGACACAGCTGGAGCGGCGTCAAACTCAATAAGAGTAGTTTCGACTTCGCGGAGCACGGCTCCAACGGCGATTCCGAAAACTCCCTGGCCGCGGTTGACGAGGTCAATGACCTGGTCGCTCGAGGTGCAGAGATACACGGAGGCTCCGTCGCTCATGAGAGTTGTACCGGTGAGGTCGTCCACTCCGGCCGATCGAAGCTGGTCGACGGCAATTCGGATCTGCTGGAGCGAGATACCAGTATCGAGCAGTCGCTTGACGAGTTTGAGCATCAGGATGTCGCGGAATGAATACAAGCGTTGCGAGCCTGAGCCCGTTGCATTCTGCACGGTTGGTGCGACCAGTTCGGTTCGCGCCCAGTAGTCGAGTTGGCGATATGAGATGCCGGCAGCGTTCCCTGCGATTGTTCCGCGGTAGCCTTCGGTCGGCGCGCCGAGGTTTTGCGTCATGTCAGTCATGGTGCTCAACCTTCACCTTCTACTTGAGAGTTAATGTCTCTACTGTAGCGACCCAACAGCTTCACGCTGTTTACGCCGCTGGCGTGTCGCGCTCAATCGATGGACTCGTCAACCGACCTCATCATCACTGCAATGCGCACTTTTTCAAGATTTAGAGCGAGGTCCCGAGCTGCATCAATTGCGCGCTGTCTGCCAACTCTACTGGAACTCTTCGCAATCGGAAGGACTACGTTTCGAAGAGTTTGAGCGTCTTTCTCGGCCTGCTGCTTCAAACCGCGCATGTGTCGTGGTTCAATGCCTGACTTCGAGAGTTCAACGAGTGCCTGGAGAATCGACATCGCGTCTTCACTGTAAATCTCCGCTGGGACAATGAGGCCGGCCGTGATTGCGTCGTTGAGCAGAGCCGTCGGCGCTCCAGACTTCGCGAGAAGCTCTGAGCGGGTGTACCGCACCTCAATGGACAGCATCGACTCAACGGTGAGTTCTGTGCCGCTCGGCAACACAGGCTTTCGGCCAGCATCCACCTCCGACAAAATTCCGTGAATAACTCGAAGCGGCAAGAAGTGATCACGCTGGAGAGTCAGAACCATTCGAATCCGATTGATGTCGTGAGTTGAATATGAGCGATACCCGCTTGACAGTCGGGTCGGGGTGATGAGCCCCTCATCTTCGAGGTAGCGGAGCTTGGTTGACGTCAAATCAGGAAACTGAATCCTCACCTGAGTCAACACTTGACCAATTGAGAGACCGGTCGCCGCTGACCGCGCGCGCTCTGCTGCCACCTTCTACGACCCGGCTTGAACGTCGTGCCGGGACGGATAAAACGTCATGCGGTACTTACCGACCTGAATCTCGGTGCCGTCAACAAGCTTGCCGCTCGGCACGCGCTCGCCGTCGACAAATATGCCGTTCAACGAATCGAGGTCGCGGATGGAAAAACTCGACCCAGAACGGGTGATTTCAGCGTGACGGCGTGACACGGTCACGTCGTCGAGAAAGATGTCAGCATCGGGGTGCCGACCGGCCACCGTCACGTCTTCGTCAAGCAAGAACCGCGCTCCAACGGTTGGCCCACGGCGGACGATGAGAAGTGCACTACCCGAGGGAAGCGCCGCGATTGCGGCTTGTTCTTCGGCGCTGGCACGCGCTTCGAGGTCGGCGAGGCGAGAAGCAAAATCATCACCGAAGTGTTCGGTGCTGTGCTGATTATCTCGGTCGTTCATCGTCCCTCCGTCCTCTACCCTAATCGATTCAACCGCTGAGTTTGACGTCGAGGTACACGAACCAACTGTGCAATGTATGTGAATCCAGCGAGCCAGTAAAGCACAGCACCGGACGCGCCGAGAACCCAACCGATGACCGCGAGAGCAATTGCCGCAGAAGGGACAACGTGACTCATCACAATCACGGGGAAAGCGAGGAAGAGAGCGAATGTGGCTGCCTTACCCAACAGATTGACACGCGGAAAATCGCGAATTCGAATTCGCCTCACGAGCACGATGACCAAAAGGAGAACGTCTCGGGCGAGCACGGCAATCAGGAGTGGCACGGGGATCATTTCGCGAACCGTCAGCCCAATGACGCACGCCGCTATAAACAGGCGATCAGAAGCAGGGTCGAGAAGTGCCCCGAGTCGGGTTACCTGGTTGAAACGCCGCGCAATGAATCCGTCGATGAAGTCACTCGCCGTCGCCGCAATGAGGATGCCGAGCGCCAGACCGTCTTGTCCAGTGACGAGCAGCCAATAGAAGACGGGAACGAGACCAAGCCGGAGAAACGAAATGGCATTGGGAATCGTCCAGATTCTGTCCACCCCAACGCGTTTCATTGTGTAATTCTACTCGCGGTAGTCGACATCCGCCGAGGCGCATTTCTCCAGTGAAACCCCAGCGTGCCCAGCGACGGCGAACTACAGTGCAGGGACTACTGACTTAGCTGGCTTTTTCTTTGAACCCGCGAGACTCCGAATAAACAACGTCATCGTCGGGACGAGGAACGTGGCCCAGGTGACAAATTCGAGGAGGGACGGGTTGGGGCGGTAGCTAATTAATCCGTAAAGAAGCGCGCCAATGATGGTTTCCTTCCCTAGCCATGCGGACGCATCATAAATGGGCGGGCCGGGTGGCAAGAGGCCGATTTCCTGGAATTCGTGAACACCGTAGGCCAAGATGCCAGCTGCGACGACAATGAGTGCTCCGCCGGTCCACTGGAAAAACA
>WLES01000069.1 GCA_009704155.1 Actinomycetota bacterium
GCGATGTGCTCACGGGGCTCGACGAAATTCCGGTGTGCGTTGCTTATGACGTGGACGGGGTTCGCATGGACGAGCTTCCCGTCAACCAGAGTGACTTCCACCACGCGAAACCGATTTATGAAACCTTCCCTGGTTGGACGGAGGACATCACGGCAGCTCGCACATTCGATGCACTCCCCGCCAACGCTCAGAATTACGTGCGATCGATTGAAGCGATGTCTGGGGCACGGTTCTCCGCCATCGGGGTTGGCCCGGAGCGCGATCAGATCATCGTTCTTCACGACCTGCTCGACTAGCTTGTCCAAGGTTCGTCAAAGATTGGGTAAAGACCCCGACGGAGCCTGATTTGCCGACTTACACTGGCACTACAGACACCTTGGAGTTCACATGACGCAATCAGCACGATCGGCAGTTTCAGCCGTCGCACTCGCTGTCGCGAGCTCGTTTGTGTTGGTCGGGTGTGCGACGAGCGTCCCCACGTCGACCACGACAATTCTTGCTGCCGACGAAATCCTCACGGCCGATTTGGCCAGCGACGTCACTGCACGCGGTGTTGTTCTTGCAGCCGTCCTGCTCGTCGCCGGCGACGTGGAGGCAGCGCTCGACAAGGGAGTTGTCACGGCAGCAGAAGTCAACACCGCCCAGGTCGCCGTTGATGAAGGAACTCTCGATGTGTGGCGACAGCGAGCCGAGATGGATTCGAAGTGAAACGCCCGGCGGTTGCGATCGGGGCGACATTCGCTCTGGGAATCGGATTTGTGATGCCAACAACGGCAATCGCCGCTGACAACGCAGCTGTTGTTGATTCCATCGTTGCCGGAGTCCTCAGCGTGCTCGAGGTCGACGCCAGCGCCGAGCTCATCGCGCAAATCGCATCGGAAGTCTCGATTGACGTTTTCGATCCGTCGCTCGTTGCTGACGTTGCCGCTGCACTCGACTCGAACATGGATGCTTCAGCCGTTGTGGCAGCCGCATTTGATTCCGACGGCGATGGCGAGATCACCAGCAAAGACGTTGCCGCACTCAAGTTGCTTTCTCGCAAGAACTGGGTCGCTCTCGAAGCGATTCTTGAGGCACACGATTCAGACGATGATGATGAATCAGAAGGAGAGTCCGATGACGATTCTTCTGCTGAAGGGTCAGAGAGCGATTCATCCGACTCTGACAGTTCCGGTTCAAACTCAGGCGGAAATTCTTCTTCGAACGAACCGGACGAGTCGGATGACGACGAGACTGACGATTCCAGCGTTGACAACTCGGACGACGACGATTCTGATGAAGACGAAGACGAGCCGGACGATTAGGTTCCCCAGGGGTGGGGTAAAACACACGGCCAGACCGGTTTACGGTCTGGCCGTGTCATTTGTAGGCTGAAGTCATGGACAACGACACAGCGAAGCATTTGGCTGACCTGCGACGCAGTATCGACAACGTTGACGCTGCGCTCGTACACATGCTCGCCGAGCGTTTTCGGTTCACTCAGCAAGTGGGACGTTTGAAAGCTCAGGCTGGGCTCCCGGTGTCGGACAAGCACCGTGAATCAGAGCAGATTGCTCGACTGCGACAGCTCGCTGAAGAAGCGAACCTCGACCCGGCGTTTGCTGAGGAGTTCCTGAACTTCATCGTCGCCGAAGTGATTCGGCACCACGAGAAGCTGGCAAGCGACTCTTAGACCGCCGGTGCGGGGCGCGCTTCATGGAGCTTTTCGGCGACTTCAATGCACGAATCAATCATTCGCTGCTGGCGCTTGACCGTGACGTACTTCGGTCCTGGCCACGCCGGTTGGAATGACTTGTCGGGTGCCGCCTCACGAAGCATCCACGCGAAAATGCATTCTTCGGCGCCCGTCACGTACAACTGCCACTGCACTTGTCGTTGGTAGTGGATTGGAACCCAGTCGTAACGCCCCCAGTCGCGACCCGTGGTTTTGACTTCAACGATGGTTCCGTGATCAGCTGAGAGCCCGTCCGGAGTGGCCATCCGCCACTCAGCGTCTTCTGACGCAATGAGCCAGTCGTTGCCGTCAATGTCGAAGCGCTCTTTGAGCTTGTCAATGATGTGGGGTTCTTGGTCGCGGCCGAACGCCATGTACGCGTTGTCTGCGATAGGTGTGGGGTCAGCCATTTGCGCGAGAACTTCGGAGAAGCCCTTGTCGTCGAAAGCCTTCGAGACCATCGTTGCTGTCACACCGGCAGCTCGAACTTTCAGCCATTCCTCATAGTTCGAGCTTTGAACGAGAAAGCGTGATTGATCAATCATGGATGTTTCCCCTTTGTTGCCCTCACGATACCGCCGAGGACTCCCGCGTTATGGTCGACTAGCCGCCGACAACGGCACCGAATCGCTGCGGAAGAGTGGACCGGTGTGTTCGTGAAAGCTCGTCAACCGTCGCCGTGAAAATCTCCTGCAATTCGAGGCTGTGCGATTGTGCATCAGTGACACCGACCCGCAACACGGGAACATGTCGACCGTCGCAGAGCCCGCGGAACTTCACGTCGTCTTCCCGAGCGACGGAGACGAGCACTCTCGCCTGAGTCTCCGAGAACAGTGCAGCCGTCAGGTCGACCCCGTCGCGCTCCACAATTCCATCGACCCACACTCGCGCGCCGACACCAAATCGAAGGACTCCGTCGGTTACGGCGCGAATAAGGCCGCCCGTCCCAAGGTCGGTTGCGCTTGTCACAATTCCTTCGTGCGCGGCGGCCGCGAGCAAACCGGCGAGTGCTTTCTCAGCACCGAAGTCGACTCGTGGCGGGTGCCCGCCGAGATGCCCGTGAACGGAGCTCGCCCACGCAGATCCACCAAGTTCGTCGGCCGTCACACCAAGCAAATACAGGTTTTCACCGTCGTCCTGCCAACCGGATGGAAGCCGTCGCGCGACATTATCGATCGACCCGAGGACAGCGACAACGGGCGTCGGATAGATCGGAACATCACCCGTCTGGTTGTAGAAAGAGACGTTTCCGCCGGTTACCGGTATTCCGAGATCGAGACAGCCGTCCGCTAGCCCTTCGACGGCGCGAGCAAACTGCCACATGACCTCTGGATTCTCCGGGCTTCCGAAGTTCAAACAGTCACTCACTGCGAGCGGTGTCGCACCACTCGAAGCGACATTTCGATACGCCTCAACGAGTGCGAGCTGAGCTCCGACGTAAGGGTCGAGCTGGCAGTACTGGCCATTCGCGTCCGTTGCCAGAGCTACTCCGAGCCCAGACTCTTCGTCAATTCGAATCATGCCGGCGCCATCCGGAGTGTTGAGCGCAGTGTTGCCCATGACGTAATAGTCGTACTGATTGGTGATCCAATCGGTGTCTGCTTCGTTGGGTGACCCGAGGAGGGTCAAGAACTGGCGTTTGAGCTCGTCGCCGTCGGTTGCGCGAGGGAGGCGATTTGGGGAGTCGGCCTGCAGCGCGTCGAGCCAGGCGGGGTATTCCATGGGGCGGTTATAGACGGGACCGTCAATCGCGACCGTTCGGGGGTCGACGTCAACAATCGTCTGACCCTTCCACTCAACAACGAGCCGTCCCGTGTCGGTGACCTCACCGAGAACACTTGCTTCGACATCCCATTTGGTCGTGACAGCGAGGAAGGCATCGAGCTTGCCTGGTGCAACAATGGCCATCATTCGCTCTTGGCTTTCCGACATGAGAATCTCTTCGGCGGTGAGCGTGGGGTCACGAAGAAGAACGTTGTCGAGCGTGATGTGCATTCCGCCGTCACCGTTGGACGCGAGTTCGCTCGTTGCACACGAGATTCCGGCGGCGCCGAGATCCTGGATTCCCTCAACGCATTTTCCCGCGAACAGCTCGAGGCAACATTCAATCAGGACCTTTTCAGCGAACGGGTCGCCCACCTGGACTGCCGGTCGTTTGGTCGGCCCACCCTCAGCAAACGTGTCAGAGGCAAGAATCGATGCCCCGCCGATTCCGTCACCGCCGGTTCGAGCGCCAAAAAGAACGACGAGGTTTCCGACGCCCTTCGCGTTGGCGAGGTGCAGGTCTTCGTGCCGAAGAGCCCCTACCGCGAGCGCATTGACGAGCGGATTTGCTTGATACACGGAATCGAACCAGGTCTCTCCGCCGATGTTGGGGAGCCCGAGACAGTTGCCGTAGAACGAAATCCCACTGACAACGCCGTTGACAACGCGGAGCGTGTCGGGGTGGTCGATGTCGCCAAACCGCAAAGCGTCCATGACGGCGACGGGACGCGCACCCATCGAGATGATGTCACGCACAATCCCACCGACTCCCGTTGCAGCACCCTGGAACGGCTCGATGTACGACGGATGGTTGTGGCTTTCAATTTTGAACGTGACCGCCCAGCCTTCACCGATGTCGACAACGCCAGCGTTCTCACCCATTCCCACCATGAGGTGCTTCGTCATCTCGGGAGAAACCTTTTGTCCGAATTGCCGCAAGTGAACCTTGGACGACTTGTACGAGCAGTGCTCAGACCACATCACCGAGTACATGGCGAGTTCCCCCGACGTCGGTCGACGGCCGAGAATTTCGCGAATCTTGTGGTACTCATCCGGCTTGAGACCGAGAAGATCGAACGGCTGATCCTTCTCGGGCGTCGCAGCAGCGTTCTCGACGGTGTCGGGAATATGTTCGGTCACGAGTGCTCCTGGTTATGACAAAATGCTGGCGGCGAGAACGGACTGGAACATCGCGAGACCATCAGTGCCGGATTTCATCGCGACGGACGTGTTCGGACCGAACCCTGCCTCCACAGCATGCTCCGGGTGAGGCATCAAGCCGACAACGTTTCCGCGTGCGTTTCGAATGCCCGCGATGTCGTTGAGTGAACCGTTGGGGTTGACGTCAACGTATCGAAACACGACAAGCCCGTCTCCCTCGAGCTGAGCGAGAGTGTTGTCGTCAGCAATGAATCCGCCCTCACCGTTCTTCAGCGGAATGGTGATCTCTTGCCCGACGGTGTAACCGCTCGTCCACGCAGTGTCGGTGTTTTCGACGCGGAGCTTTTGGTCGCGACGAATGAACGTTCCGTGGTCGTTTCTGATCAGACCGCCCGCGAGCAGGTGCGCTTCAACGAGAACCTGAAACCCGTTGCAGATACCGAGAACGGGCATCCCTTTGTTTGCCGCGTCAATGACGTCC
>WLES01000007.1 GCA_009704155.1 Actinomycetota bacterium
AAGGGTGCACGATTTCCCCCGACATCGAACGCACGGTAGACGCGTGGAGGAGTGAGGGACACAGTGTCACCGTTGTCGCCCGCGACGGAAACGCCATTGGCGCCTTGGCCATCAGTGATCCGATCCGCCCCTCGTCGCAGCAGGCAATTGGCGAGTTGACGCGTTCTGGGCTCGCAACGGTATTGGCGTCAGGTGACTCCCTCGTTGTCGCCGAGCGCGTCGCGGAACTTGTTGGAGTAACGACTGTTCACGCTCCCCTGTCACCGGGAGCAAAGAGGGACCTTGTGGTGAAACTGCAGAGTGAAGGCCGAGTTGTCGCGATGGTGGGAGACGGAATCAACGATGCCGCTGCCCTCGCACAAGCCGACTGTGGAATAGCGATCGGCCAGGGAACGGATGTCGCAATTGACGCCAGCGACATCGTCATTGTTGCCGGTGACATTCGACGAGTCGCTGATGCCATTCGACTTTCTCGCCAGACACTGGCAACTATTCGAGGGAATCTGGTGTGGGCATTCGGCTACAACGCTCTCGCAATTCCCGTTGCCATGGCGGGGTTGGTCGGTCCGGCCATCGCTGGGCTTGCAATGGCGCTGTCGTCCGTTTTCGTTGTGTTGAACTCGGCTCGTCTCGCCGCGTTCCGGTTGCGCGGCTAGATCCCGAGCAGTTCGCTCAGGTCAGCGATCGTCGCGACGCTCGATGTCGCGCGCGCAAATTCCTCTGTGGTGCCGTATCCCCACTCAACGAGCACGCAATCGATTCCGTGAAGGAATGCACCGTCGACGTCGTGGATGCGATCGCCAATAAGGACTGCACGACTCGTGTCAATTCCTTGTTCCGCGAACAGGGCGAGAGCGTGTTCAACAACTTCTTCCTTCGTCTTTCGCGAGTCGTCGTCGGTTGCGCAGGCGTAAATGTCGAACAATCTGTTCAAGTCGAAATGGTCGGTCACGAGGCGTGCCGCGGTTGCAGCCTTCGACGTCGCCAAAGCGGTGGGGATTCCGGCTGCGCGAACTTGCTCAATGAGCTCAATAACGCCGTCGTACGGGGTGCCTTTGAAGGCGCCGACCGCGTGGTAGTTCTCGCGATAGATCCTCATTGCCCGGACGGTGTCGTCGCGGTTCATGCCCACGAGTTCTCCGAAAGTTTCGAGGAGCGGCGGGCCAAGGAACTTTCGGAGGGTTGCCCGGTCGGGCACGTCCCAACCCATCTCCGTGAAGGTGTGCTCGAAGGACACATAAATTCCTTCGGCCGAGTCGACAATCGTGCCGTCGAGATCCCAGAGGACAACGTCGTAGCGGCGCATCAGAACAGTCGATTCTGGGAGTTGTCGATACCGCGGAGTTCGTCGTAATCGAGGACGACACAGCGAATTCCGCGATCTTCGGCGAGGGTGCGCGCTTGCGGCTTGATTTCTTGAGCAGCGAACACCCCGTGAACCGGAGCGAGCGTGGAATCTCGGTTGAGGAGCTCAAGATAGCGGGTCAACTGTTCGACGCCGTCGATATCACCACGGCGCTTGATCTCGATTGCGACCGTTTCACCCTTGGCATCCCTCGCAAGAATGTCGACAGGACCGATGGCGGTGAAATACTCGCGTCGGATGAGCGAGAAGCCATCACCGTAGACGTCGATGTTTTCCGCCGAGAGGCGTTGTAAATCGGCCTCAACGCCGTCCTTGATTAGACCGGGGTCAACACCGAGTTCGTGGTCTGAATCGTGATGAATGTCATGAATAGAAATGACGAGCATGTCGGCCGTCTTGGCGTGCGTAACTCGCCACACTTCGCGGACACCGGCGGCGCGCTGCTCATCATCAACGTCGACAGTGTCGGTAATGCACGGCGGACTCATCCAGTTGAGCGGCTTGTAAGAACCGCCGTCGGAGTGAATGAGAACACTTCCATCACTCTTGAGCATGAGCACTCGAGTTGCGAGTGGGAGATGCGCGGAGAGCCTGCCCGCGTAATTCACCGAACAGGTGGCAACCACCAGTCTCACGCGTCACCTCTGCCAAATCGCCGTTCTTCTGCGATTCCGTTTCCGCCGTCAACGATGATGAGCTGCCCCGTGATGTACGCCGCACCCGGCGTGACGAGGGAAGCAATTATCGACGCCACTTCGGCGGGTTCGCCGCTCCGACCAACGGGAACGAGAGTGCCCTCAGTAACCTCGCCGGGGAGTTGAGAACCGGTGGCAATCCAACCAGGAGCGATTGCGTTGACGGTGACCCCGTAAGCGGCAGTGTCGACGGCTAGTGCCCTTGTCAATCCAACGACCCCGGCCTTTGCGGCCGCGTAGGCGATGTCGTCTCGAGCCGCACTCACACCGCCCGTTGTTGACGAAACATTGACAACGCGACCCCAACCCCGAGAGACCATCGCGGGAATGAGCGCCCGAGAAACGTGGAAGACGCTAGAAAGGTTGGAGTCGATGGTGGCATCCCAGTCGTCGACCGGCATAGCCAGGTCACCCCGCGCCCACTCGGTTCCAATCGAAATCATGCCAGCGTTGTTCACCAGAATGTCTGGCGAAATGTTGAGTGCAGCGAGTTGGTCAATCAACGTGTCAACAAGTTCAGGTTTTTCGAGCCGAGCGACTAATCCTGTTGCGTCAATTCCAACGTCGGTCAATTCAGCAGTGCGATCGATTATTCGATCAGTGGTGGCTGTCATGACCACCCGAGCGCCCAGTGACCCGATGATCCGTGCAGCGGCAAACCCTATCCCCGTTGGGCTACCGGCGCCGGTAATCAGCGCGGTTTTCCCAGCGAGGGAGAATTCTGAGGGCATCACAGTCACTCCTCCATCGTAGGGTGGTTGCATGAAGCACTCGGGAATCGAACTCAACAACCGTCACTCCTCGGTCAGTCCGAAGGAGGACCTCTATCGACACATGAACGAGGTGTGGCTGGATTCCAACCCCATCCCCTCGGATCGTGCTCGGTACGGCTCATTTCACATTCTCGCCGAGGAAGCGGAAAAGGCCGTCCGCGTCATCATCGAAGAGTGCGTCGATGCCCCGGCAGGCACGGAAGCTCGGAAGATCGGCGACCTGTACACGTCGTTCATGGACGAGGCTCGAGTAAACGAACTGGGTGCGACACCGCTTGCACCGCTCCTCAACCGCATCGACGAATCAGACTCGGTGTCGTCCCTCATGCGAACAGTTGGTGAATTCGAGCGCCAGGGAATTGGCTCCTTTGTGTCGATGTGGGTTGACAACGATCCGGGTGACCCCGACCGCTACGTCGTGTTTGTTGAGCAAGCAGGAATTGGCTTGCCCGATGAGTCGTACTATCGCGACGAGACGTTCGCTGAAATTCGCGCCGCGTACCGGAAGCACATCGAAACAATGTTCGGTTTGGCTGGATTTGCAGATTCGGCAGCTCGAGCCGATCGAGTTCTTGCCGTCGAACACCTGATGGCGGCTGAACACTGGGACAACGTTCGATGCCGTGATACTCACGCGACCTACAACCTCGTCCCGTGGAGCGAATTCCAGGATGCACTCGGCCCAGTGGCTGCGCCCTGGCGCGATGGGTTGAATGTCAGCGAATCAACTCTTTCCGAACTTGTTGTTCGTCAACCGTCATTTGTCGAGGGAGTCCGTGCAGTCCTCGAATCGACGGCAATTGAGGACCTTGGTGATTGGCTTCGCTGGCGCGTAATCCACGGGCTCGCCCCTTATCTCTCTGACGACTTTTCCGCGGAAAGTTTCGCGTTTTACGGGAAAACCCTGACGGGAACACCAGAGCAGCGTGACCGTTGGAAGCGGGGCGTCGGATTCACCGAGGGCGCCCTCGGAGAAGCAATCGGAAAGATTTACGTCGACAAGCACTATCCGCCGGCGGCCAAAGCCGCGATGGACGTCTTGATTGACAACCTCATCGAGGCTTACCGCCAGTCCATCAAAGGACTCGAGTGGATGAGTGACGAGACGAAAGTGCGTGCGCTCGACAAGCTCGACAAGTTCGTGCCCAAAATCGGCTTCCCCGACACGTGGCGTGACTACTCATCATTGAACCCCTCCGCGGACGACCTTGTCGCGAATGTTTTTGCCGTCGCTGCGTTCGACTTCAATCGCGAACTGGGCAAGATTGGCAAACCAATTGATCGAGCCGAATGGTTCATGCTCCCTCAGACGGTGAATGCCTATTACAACCCCGGATTCAACGACATCGTCTTCCCCGCCGCGATTTTGCAATACCCCTTCTTCGACAAGGATCGCGACCCAGCTGCCAATTACGGTGGAATTGGAGCGGTGATCGGACACGAGATCGGACACGGTTTTGACGACCAGGGCAGTGAATTTGACGGAGATGGGCGCCTCTCAAACTGGTGGACAGATGAGGATCGCGAACGGTTCACGGAACGAACCCGCGCACTCATCGACCAGTACAACGCCCTCGAGCCGAGGGGACTTCCAGGCCACAGCGTCAATGGCGAACTGACCATCGGGGAAAACATCGGCGACCTTGGTGGAATGTCGATCGCCTGGAAGGCTTACCTGATTTCACTCAACGGGGAAGAACCACCCCTGATTGACGGACTAACGGGTGCGGAACGATTCCTCTTCTCATGGGCACAGGTGTGGCGTCAAGCCGCGCGCGACGAAGAGGCGCTCCGTCTTCTCACCATCGACCCTCACTCGCCGCCAGAGTTCCGATGCAATCAAATTGCCCGAAACCTCGACTTGTTTCACGACACGTTCGGGGTGACCGAAGATGACCCAATGTGGCTTTCCCCGAAGGAGCGGGTCACGATTTGGTAATCAGACCCAGAGTTTTCTGGGGGTCTTGTTTTCATCGCGGTTTGACGGTCGCTAAATCGGTCGTAAGGTTAAATACGCTCAACGGCATATAAGGAGGCACCGTGCGAGGCAAAATTCTTTTCACACTCGGACTCGGCATCGGGTACGTGTTCGGAACGCGTGCCGGTCGCGCTCGCTACAACGAAATCAAGTCCGCCGCGCTGAAGGTCTGGAATGACCCTCGCGTTCAGGAGCAAGTCACGGTAGCGACCGAGTTCGTCAAGGAGAAGGCTCCCGAGGTAGTCGACTTTGTGTCGGCGAACGCGAAGAAGGTCGCAGCGAAGGTCGATGAGGTTCGCTCCGGCGTCCCCAAGCCAAGCTCGAAAGCAGCTCCGCGACGCGCAACGAAACCTTCAGCAAAACCGGCATCGAAGTCAACGGCGAAGCCCGTCGCCAAGAAGCCGACCACGGCGGCAAAGACAACACGCGCCGGTGGAGCATCGACCAAATAACGCATGTCAGACAAATCCGATCGTCGAGGTTTCTTCCGACTTCTCGCTGACCTTCCGCGCGAACTGAGTGATCTTGTCCGAGCTGAGATCCGACTGCTTCAAACGGAACTCGCGTCGAAGCTCCGCTCTGCCGGAGTTGGTCTCGGTTTGGTCACTCTCGGTGTGACTCTCCTCACCCTTTTCCTCACCATGCTTGTCGTAGCGCTGATCTTGGCGCTCGCAACCGTGATGGAACCGTGGCTCGCGGCACTGGTCGTTGCAGGGATTGTTCTGGTCACTGCGGTTGTCCTCATCGCAGCGGGAATTGCGTCCATTGCGAAAGGTTTCACGCCGTTCGAATCCGTAGACCAGATTGTCGACGATTTCCGCAACTTGGGGAAGGATAAATCTCGTGAGTGAACGCCGACGAATTGCCTCGGACATTGCAGCGAAGCGAGGGCAGCTCGCCCGCAGCATTTCCGAGCTTGAAGAGAAACTTGATGTCTCCAAGCAAAGCAAGCTTGCCGGTGAACGAATCACTGCGTCGTATCAGCGCAACCCTGTTCCGTGGTGGATTGGTGCTGGTGTCGTTGGCGTTGTCATCGTGAGTGCGGTCGCATGGGCGGTTTTCGGGGATGACTGATTTCGCAATCCGCGAGGTCACGCCAACAGCGAGCATTCCGATAGTTCGGCGTTTGGCAGGACACACCGTTCTTGTACCTCGCGGAGGCCATTTTGGGCAGGACATCTCGAAGCGGCTCACAGTCCTCGGCGCGCAAACCGTTGTTGCTCCTGTCGTGAATTTTGTTGCGTCAGACAGCAGCGCTGAGTTAGAGCGTGCACTCAAAGACCTTGAGGCCGGTTCGTTTGGTTGGGTCGTCGTAACGAGTGCAACAACCGTCGACGTCTTCAATCACCTCAACGTCACAATTCCCGATTCAACGCGCATCGCAGCGATCGGCGAGACCACAGCACAGGCCCTGAGCTTCGCCGGGTATCGGGTGGATTTTGTCCCAGAAACCGACAATTCCCCTCGTGGCTTTCTCGCGGCACCCCCGGCTGGCTTCGGGGGTTCGACGGTGCTCATTCCTCATTCGGAAACGACGGAACCCGTTCTTGAGGAGGGTGTCGCAGTACTCAACGTTTCTGCTCGGTTTGTGTCGGCCTATAAGACGGAACGAATCGACCTCGATGCAGAAGTCGTCGACGCTGTTCGCCGAGGCGAAATCACAGCGATTCTCGTGTCGTCCGGCACGATTGCCAGGCACCTTGCCGACCAAATCAACCCCATCCCCGATACAACCGCCGTCGTGTGTATCGGGCCACGGACGGCTTTCGATGCGGGAAACGCTGGCCTGTCGGTGTCGGCTACCGCAGCGGAGCGATCAAACGACGCGCTTATTGACGCTCTACTCGAGCACCTCGACGCTTAGCCGAAGAGAAGTGCGGCCTCTTCCCATCTGGCCATGGGCACTTGCTTGAGCTGACCGAGTGCAGCAGAAAACGGGACGGTCACAATGTCGGTGCCCCTGAGGGAAACCATTTGACCCCACTGCTTCTCATCGATTACTCGAACGGCATTCATTCCAAATCGCGTTGCGAGAACACGGTCAAATGCCGACGGGGTCCCGCCGCGTTGAATGTGTCCGAGCGTGGTCGCACGGGTTTCGATTCCGGTCGCCGCTTCGATTAGCGGAGCGAGCTTTTCACCGATACCGCCTAGACGGGGGCGGCCAAAAGCATCGAGCCCTCGTTCACTGTGTGCGTCATCCATCGTGTCAAGCAGGAACCCTTCAGCAACACACACGAGCGGTGCGCGCCCGCGCGCTGCGGCAGAAGACACCCACGCGACGATTTCGTCGAGAGAGGTTTCTCGCTCCGGGATAAGAATCGCGTGCGCACCAGCGGCCATCCCAGAGTGAAGAGCAATCCAGCCGACATGCCGCCCCATCACCTCGGCGACCATGCAGCGGTGGTGTGAGTCTCCCGTAGTCCTCAATCGATCCATCGCGTCGGTCGCAATGTTGACGGCCGTGTCAAACCCGAAGGTGTAGTCCGTGGCGGAAAGGTCGTTGTCGACGGTCTTCGGAACACCGACGATCTTGACACCCTCGTCAGCTAAGCGATTCGCCGCGGCGAGAGTTCCTTCGCCGCCGATGACGAGGAGCGCATCCATCCCCGCTCCAGCCATCACCTCGTTAATGCGGTCGATTCCGCCCTTGCCTTCAAATGGGTTCGTTCGCGACGAGCCCAGGATAGTTCCACCGAGTTTGCCGATCCCTTTGACATCGGAGCGACTGAGTGGCTGGAAGTCGGCATCGACAAGCCCGCGCCACCCGTCCTTTATTCCGAGAAAGGTCATGCCGTATTGCCGTTCGCCGTTGAGTACGGCACCTCGAATAACCGCGTTGAGGCCGGGGGCATCTCCACCCGAAGTCAGAACACCAATGCGCATAGTTCTATTCTGGCTGATTGACCGGGGGCTCTGCGCATGTCAGAACAAGCGAGAGTTAGAGGATGCGGCGGTGAACCAGTCGAGAAAGCAGAATCGAGGACCGTGTGTGGTCAACATTCGGCGCTTGGCGCACCTTTTCGAGCGCTGTTTCTAAAGCGGGTATTGAATGGGCGCGCATGTGGAGGATTGCGTCAGCTTGACCCGAGACTGTGCCCGCGTACACGACCTCGGGAACGGTTTGGAGGATTGCTTGAAGTTCTTCAGGGGCGACCGTTCCTCGGCAGTAGAGCTCGACGTACGCTTCGACACCGACACCCTCCGCTGCAGGGTCAACCTGCACAGTGAATCCGCGAATTGCGCCCGATTCAACTAGTCGATCGATGCGGCGCTTGACGGCGCTCGCCGAGAGGCCAACAACATCGCCGATGTCCGCGTATCCGGCGCGAGCATTGTCGCGAAGTTGTTCAATGATTCGGCGGTCAGTTGCGTCCATTACTCAACCTTACGAGATTCTGAGCTTCAGAAGTGGGGATGGCGCAGTATTCGTGCGTCAGGGAGCTCGGTGGGTAATGGTGATGAGCTGTGTCGCGGTGTCTTCATTCGATGGCGTGTGACGAAAAGCCGACCTAATGGTTTCACTCGACGAGATGTTGTGGCTTGTTCGCATCCAGATGAGCCCGATCAGCGCTGCGAGTAGGCCACCCACGGCAGCGACACCGACAGCCCACCTCGGGCCAAAGTTGTTTGCAACGAACCCGGTGAGCGGGGAACCGAGGGGCGTTCCGCCAATCACGACGGTCGAGAAGATCGCCATCACGCGCCCGCGAAACTTATCGTCTGTGGAAACCTGCAAATAGGAATTCGAGGTCGCCACCATGAGAATCGCGCCGAGACCGAGGATGGGGTAGAGAACGATGAACATCGTGACGGTTGGGGCTATCGCAGCCAACCCTGCCCCGACGGCAATTGTGAGAGCAGCAACAACAATCACGCTCAGCCGGGGGCGTCGCGAGCGCGCGACGAGGAGAGCACCGGCAATGGATCCGACGGCGAGCGCTGATGTCATGAATCCGTAGTCGTGCGCACCAAGCCCAAATTCAACGACGGCCATGGTCGCGGAAAAGATGCCGAAATTGAATACAAGGGCGCCCACGATGAGTGCCATGACCAACACCACGACAATGTCCGGACGCGAGCGGATGTAAGCCAACCCCTCACCGAACTGACCCTTAGCCTTGGCAACCTTGGAAACAGGGTGGAATTCAGCCTGCCGCAGCAGTGCGACCGCAACAACGGCCGCCGCGTAGCACGCTGCGGAAAACGTGAGTGTCCAACCCGTTCCGAGGGTCGTAATGGAGAGGCCGGCAAGCGCGGGCCCAACCAGTCGCGAGGTGTTGAACATCATCGAGTTCATACCAATCGCATTGGGGATGTTTCCCGTGCCGACGAGTTCGCTGACGAACGCCATCCTCGCGGGTGCTTCAAATGCTTGACTGATTCCGAGCCCCAGAGCGAGTGCATAAACCAGTGGGAGGGTAGCGACGCCCATCACCACCGCGACTCCGAGAATCAGCCCGAGTGTCAGTTCGACGAGTGTGGTTGTCAGGATGATTGCACGACCACTGACCCTGTCAACTAGAGGGCCGACGAATGGACCCAACACAAGAATCGGGCCGAACTGGAGTGACAGACTGATGCCGACAGCGACGGCATCGTTGTCGGTGAGCTCTGTCAAGACAAGCCAGTCCTGGGCTGTTCGCTGAGCCCACGAGCCAATGTTGGCAATCAGTGCGCCGATAATCCACAGTCGAAAGTTTCGAACGGCAAGTGCCCTGAAGGTCTCTCGTCGCGGTTTCTTTGACTCTGGCTTCCGACGCGCGCTCACTTAGTCATCCTACGACTGCACCAAAACCTATCGAGTCCTACACTTTCCCTATGGCCACTAAACATGCACAGCATCGAACCTTCACCGACGCAGACGGCGTTGTCATTCACTTCACCGTGTGGCAAGCAGAAGCACCGATTGGAATCGTCCAGATCAGCCACGGGCAGGGCGAACACTCTCAGCGATACGCCGGCCTCGCAGCGTTTCTCGTCGGCAAGGGTTTCACCGTTTACGCCGACGACCATCGCGGGCACGGCGAGACCTGGCGCGATCAGTGGGGCGGAGACACCAGCAAATTCGGAATGCCGGGAGTTCGAGGAATTCGCGGAATGATCGACGCAATCAACGGCCTCACGGCAATCGCGCGTTCGGAAAACCCTGGGCTACCACTCGCCTTCCTCGGGCATTCAATGGGCTCGCTACTCGGCCAGATTCAACTCGATGAGGGCTCGCTCGACGCTGACCTCGTTGTGTGGTCGGGAACAGCACTTCGCACACCGTTCACGATGAACGCAGGCGACCTGAATGCCAAACACAAGCACCTCGGAACCACGGGCCACGAATGGCTGAGTCGCGACACCAACGTTCACCACGCATTCGCAGCTGATCCGCTGACTTTTCACGCAGTCGTGATCAAACAATTCGGTCTTCCCGATGGAATCAAACTCTTCGGTTTTCCCAAGCCGGCGCGACGTGATGTGCCGATTCTGATGCTCCTCGGCGGAGAAGACGCGCTCGGCTCCGAGAGGAGTGTCGCTTCGTTGGCACGGCGCTACCTCGCGAAGGGCTACTCGGACGTCAAGTTGATTGTTTACAAAGGCGCTCGCCATGAGGTCTATAACGAAACGAATCGTGACGAGGTCATGAACGATCTGCTCGCGTGGATTAACGACCACCTCCCGTCCGCGCGATGAAGGGCGAATACAAAGTCCCTGGCGGAAAACTGGTTGTCGTCGAGGCGGAGGAACAAGACGGAGCACTCGTTGACGTCCGAGTGTCAGGAGATTTTTTCCTCGAACCAGATGAAGCCCTCGATGCCATCACCTCAGCGATTGAGGGACTTCCCGTCAGCGCAGATGCTGGTGAGATAGCTCGTCGCGTTCGAGATGCACTGCCCGCCGATGTCGTCATGCTGGGCTTTCACCCCGAAGCTGTCGCGACAGCTGTTCGCCGTGCCATTGCACACGCACGGTCGTTCACCGAGTACACGTGGGATTACCTTCCGCCCGTTGCCATGACCGCTGCCGAACACATGGCCCTCGACCAGGTGCTCGCTGAAGAACTCGGCGCAGGTCGCCGCGGCCCGACACTGCGTGTGTGGGAATGGGCCGAACCCGCGATCATCATCGGATCGTTTCAGTCGCTGAGAAACGAAGTTGATTCCGAGGAAGCCGCGGCGCGAAACATCGGCATTCATCGCCGAATTAGCGGCGGCGGCACGATGTTCATTGAACCGGGAAACACAATCACCTATTCGCTCTACGCTCCGGCCGAGCTCGTGCAGGGGATGTCGTTTGCCGACAGTTACGCGTTCTTGGACGATTGGGTGTTGCAGGCACTTCACTCCATCGGGATTGATGCCGAATACAAACCGCTCAACGACATCGCAAGCCCGCAGGGAAAAATCGGTGGAGCTGCTCAAAAGCGATTGGGCAACGGTGCGGTGCTTCACCACGTCACGATGGCGTACGACATCGACGCCGACACGATGATGCAGGTCCTCCGCATTGGCCGAGAGAAGTTGTCGGATAAAGGTGTTGCGAGCGCGGGGAAGCGCGTTGACCCGATCAAGTCGCAGTCGGGGATGACTCGAGCCGAGGTTATCGACGCCATGGTCGGAACGTTCCGGGAGCTCTATGGATTGCGCGACAGTGAACTCTCGTCAGACGAGAAGGCTCGCACCGCAGAACTTGTCGCGACCAAGTTCACGTCTGACGAGTGGTTGCGTCGAGTTCCCTGATTACGCTTCGAACTTATAGCCGAGACCGCGCACCGTCACGAGGTGCACTGGGTTTGCTGCGTCTGCTTCGATCTTTGACCTGATCCTCTTGACGTGAACGTCGAGCGTCTTGGTGTCACCGTAATAGTTGGCTCCCCAGACGCGGTCGATGATTTGACCACGCGTGAGGACACGGTTGACGTTGTCCATTAGGTACTCGAGAAGTTCAAATTCCTTGAGAGGAAATGTCACTGGAACGCCTCCGACAGTGACGCTGTGTCGCTCGGAGTCGAGTCGAACGGGCCCAGCTTCCAGAATTGTCGGTGCTTCGTTTCCGCTTGAACCGCGGCGAAGGACAGCTTTCATCCGCGCGAGAAGTTCTCTCGTTGAATACGGTTTGGTGATGTAGTCGTCTGCACCGAGTTCGAGCCCAACCACTTTGTCAACTTCCCCGTCTTTGGCCGTCAACATAATGATTGGAACGCTCGAGTGCTGCCGGATTTCGCGGCACACATCTGTCCCGCTCATTCCAGGCAACATCAGATCGAGAAGCACGATGTCTGGTTTGACCTTGGCGAAGAGCGCGAGCGCGTCCGCGCCATCTTCCACGCCGTGGACGGTGAACCCTTCTTTTTCGAGGAGAAAGATCAGCGGTTCGAGCAGAGACTTTTCGTCTTCGACGACGAGAACAGTTGTCATAGGTTTACTCCAGGTTGTTGAGGTTCGAAGCGGGGAAGTGAAACGGTGAAAGTCGAGCCTGCACCGATTTGTGAGACGACGCTGACGTCGCCACCGTGACTGAGGCTGATGTGTTTCACAAGACTGAGGCCGAGACCGGTTCCGCCCGTGACACGTGATCGTGATGGATCGACGCGATAAAAACGTTCAAAAACACGTTCGAGCTCTTCCGCTGGAATCCCCACGCCGGTGTCGCTCACCGCAATGCGCACAGAGCTCTTCGTGGCCGTCACGGATATTCCCACGGTCGTGTCCGATTCCGAATAATTGATCGCGTTGTCAATTAAGTTCTTTACGGCAACCGTCAGCAATTCGACATCACCGACCACCCAGAGGGAGTCGGGGCATTTCGGCTCAACCGCAATCCGCTTCGATTCCGCAAGGACGGAGCAACGCTCAATCGCTTCCGCAACGAGGTCCGAAGTTCGAAGCGGGAGTGCTTCGGCGAGAACGTCAACGGTCTGTACCCTCGACAGTTGGATGATTCCCTGAACGAGCTCGCCTAATCGACGCGACTCCGTTCGGAGGTTCGTGGAGAATTTCTTGACCGTATCTGGGTCGTCCGTTGCGTCGATGAGAGCCTCCGCAAGAAGACCGATGGCGCCGATGGGTGTCTTCAGTTCGTGTGAAATGTTTGCAAGAAAATCCCGCCTGGCTTCGTCAAGTCGACGGCTCTCAGTTTTGTCATCCAGCAGGACAACAACATTTCGATTGCTCGCAATCACCGTTTTCACGTCGAAGAGCCGCATCTCTTTTCGCGCAGTCCCTCGCAGCTCCATTTCGACAACAAGCGGTCGCCCCTGCTTTCGTGTGTCGTCGACGAGGCGGAGGATGTCCGAATCGTTGATTCGTTTTTTCCGAACAATCCCCATTGCGGCAGCACTCGCACTTGATCGGACGACACTGTCGGTGTAGTCAACAATGATTCCCGCCGTCGCAATGACGTCGATAAGCGCAGATCCAGCTTCAAGTACGTTGATGTCGGATTGGCTGAATTCACCAGCTCGGCGCGCGTAGCGCCAGGTGCCAACACCCACAGCGGACGCAGTAATCGCGGCGGTGATGACGACCACCACCACAACTTCACTCCACGCCATATCCCCAGATTAGGTGACGAGGGAAGTCGCTCCAAGTGCCGCAGCCCGGTTCGTGCGATAATTAGAACGCAATTCACGGTCAGTTTCCCTTCCGTTCACCGCGTGATGGGACGTTGGGTTGAATATTAGGGAAGGCCCTGTCATGCGCGAGATGTTCCAACAAGAACTCCAAGAAGTTCAAAACCGATTGGTCGAGATAGCCGAGAGTGTCGTCGACATCATTGAAAACGGTACGTCTGCCTTCTGCACGGCCGACAAGAAGAAGGCGGATTACGCCCTGGCTGCGGTCGAGGAGATCAGCGAAAAGGCCCTGTCACTTGATGAGCTCGTCATTCACATCCTTGCCCGCCAATCGCCCGTTGCGCGCGACCTTCGAATTCTTGTGTCAGCCCTCCGCATCTCAAACTCACTGGAACGAATGGCGTCGTACGCAGGTCACATCGCGGCAATCGCTCGCTACCGTTACCCGAGGTCTGCTGTGCCGGAGTCGATGGAAGACACGTTCGATGAAATGTCGCGCGTCGCTGTCCGACTCGCACGCAAGACTCAGAAGCTTCTCAAGAACACCTCGGTCGACCTCGCACGAAAAATTCAGGCCGAAGACGCAAGGGTGGACGAACTCCACCGCGAAGTGTTCGAAATGGTGTTGAGCCCAGAGTGGGGCGAGAATGCGGTCCACACCGTAGACGTCACACTTGCGTCACGCTATCTCGAACGGTTCGCCGATCACGTCGTTGATATCTCGTCGAAGGTGAGCTATTTGACTACCGGTGACTGGTCAGACGCCGACCTCGAAGAGGACTAGCGCGTAGTCAGTTCCGCGAACTCCGGGTGCTTCCGGATGACCACAGGAACGAACGGACACACGCCAACAATTCGGTACGTCGTGTTGTCTCGAAACCATTCGAGGACGGCAACGACGAGTTGCGTTCCCGCTCCACTGTTGCGCATCGCGGGGAGAACTTCGGTGTGGAAAAGACGCGCAACGTTGTCTGAAACCTCGTAGTCGACCCAACCAACCGCGACCCCGTCACGGTATCCCGTGATTCGTTCGTCTGAAGCAATGATCTCCATCAGAGGGCCGCCGCCGCTTGCGCTTCGAGGTTTTCCTCCATCGCGCTCTTCTCGCGAAGCGGTTGAGTCTTGATGAACCACGACATCACGAAAGAGATACCGGCGATAACCATCGCGACAATGTACACCGACTGGGCCGAGGCTGCGAAGCCTTCAACAAACGGAGCGGTGAGTTCGGGACTTGCACCGTTGAGGAACGACGTGTCACCGGACAGCGCACCAGACAGCGAGTCAGGGTTCTTCGCAGCACCGCTGAACAGCGTGATGATTCCCTCGTTTGCCGGGTCGTTGGCAATGTCGGGGTTGCGGAGTGCCGTTTCAATCGCGTCACGAGTCTCGGGCCGAGAGAAGACCTCTGCCAATGCCTCCGGGATACGGCCGAACAGAACCGAGAACAGCACGGCCGTCCCCAGGGTTCCACCGATTTGCCTGAAGAAGGTTGAACTGCTCGTGGCAACACCGATGTGTTTTGATTCGACAGCGTTTTGGCTCGCAATGGACAGCGTCTGCATGAGGAGTCCAATACCGACACCGATTACGAGCAT
>WLES01000070.1 GCA_009704155.1 Actinomycetota bacterium
ACGCTTTACCGACTTGGCGCCGAGCTCGGAGCTGACGTCCCGTTCGCACTCCATGGAGGCACCGCCATCGGTCTCGGTCGCGGTGATGCGTTGACACCCGTTCTTTCGCAGGGCCATTTTGAATGGGTGCTTGTCTCCAGTGGGGATGGACTGTCGACACCCGAGGTGTTCCGACGGCTCGACCAGCTCCGCGACGAGGATTCCGACCTCGCCAGCGCTGTTGAGGCGCAACCCAACGTTGAACCAGAGTTGCTTCACGCCCTGCGCAACGGGGATGCACGTGCGCTCGCGAACCACATTCGAAGCGACCTTCAGGAACCGGCTCTGCGGCTCATGCCCCGATTGGCCGATGCCTTGGATTTCGGGGTGGCAAACGGTGCACTAGCTGGAATCGTGTCAGGGAGTGGACCGACGCTCGCTTTTCTCGCAGAGGACGACTCGGTTGCGCTTGCTCTTGTCGAAGCCTTCCGAGGTACTAAGCGGAATGCTTTGAGGGCTTTGGCGCCCGTTCGCGGCGCGACTGTTCACTGAACTCAACGCCGCTGAAGTTGAGGATGACAGCCCCGATGGCAGCACCCACGAGGGCGATGTCGGCGATGTTCCCGACGAAGTAGCCGCCGTAGTTGAGGAAGTCGACGATGTGTCCATTGGCAAAAGCTGGGGGCCGGAGGAGTCGATCGTAGAAGTGTGAGACTGCTCCGCCGAGCATTGAACCGATCACGAGCGCCCACCACACCGTGGTCACTCGCGTACCAATGACGATGAGCGCAACCGCAGCTATTCCAGCGATAACCGTGAGAACCCAGGTGTAGTCAGAACCGATACTGAACGCTGACCCTGGGTTGTACACGAGTTCGAGTTGGAACCATGTGCCGATGAGGGGAACCTTGACACCCTCGAACAAATAGGCCTCTGCGAGGAATTTGGTGAACTGGTCAATCGCAATCCACACAACGGCAAGTCCGAAAGTGAAGGTGAGGATGTTGCGGCGGGACACATCAACATTCTCTCAGGTCGTTTCTCCCTAAACTGACGGAGTGAACCTTGTTGGCCTCGAAAGCATCTCGCACGAATTTCCCAACCGGGTTGTGTTGAACAATCTCACCATCGGAGTTCACGCCGGTGACCGAATTGGAGTTGTCGGCCGTAACGGTGACGGCAAGTCAACGCTCATGTCCATCATTGGCGGAACGCTCGTTCCCGACTCTGGCCGCGTGACGCTTCGAGGCGGAACCCGTGTGGGCGTCTTGACGCAGGCTGATGCGTTTGTTGATTCTGCGACCGTCGGCCAGACGGTAGTCGGTGATGGCCCAGAGCACGAGTGGGCTCGGAACCCGCTCATCCGCTCAGTCCTTTCCGGTTTGCTTTCTGACGTGTCGACCGATGCAACGATCGGCGAACTCTCTGGTGGGCAGCGCCGCCGTGTTGCCCTCGCCCAACTTCTGGTGGGGGACTGGGACGTTCTTCTCCTCGACGAACCAACGAACCACCTCGACGTCACGGGAGTCTCCTGGCTCGCCGAGCATCTGATCCGTCGCTGGAAAACGGGTGAGGGCGCACTCATCGTGGTTACCCACGATCGCTGGTTCCTTGATGCGGTCTCCCAGAACACGTGGGAGGTTCACGATGGGCTCGTTGACCAGTTTGAGGGTGGCTACGCGGCGTACATTTTGCAGCGGGTCGAGCGGCAGCGACAGTCGAGTGCGATTGAAGAGCGTCGACAAAACCTTTTGCGCAAAGAGCTCGCGTGGCTTCGACGCGGTGCACCTGCGCGAACAAGCAAACCGAAGTTTCGAATCGAGGCAGCCACGGCCCTCATTGCCGATGTCCCGCCACCCCGCGACCGCGTTGAACTCGCGAAGACGGCGACCCAGCGTCTCGGTAAAGACGTTGTCGACCTGCTCGAAGTTGACTACGAAATCGGCGGCAAGAAAATTCTCGAAGACGTTGAATGGCGGATTGCACCTGGCGAGAGAACCGGAATCCTCGGACGAAACGGAGCCGGCAAGTCGACGCTTTTGGGGTTGATTGATGGAACGCTGCACCCCACCGAGGGTCGAGTGAAGACAGGCAAGACCGTCAAGCTGCGACGGCTCGACCAGCGCCTCGAAGGGCTCGACGACATCATGAACGACCGCGTGAGTGCGGTGATTGGTCGTCTCAAGTCTTCTTACAACGCTGGCGGAGACGAACTGACGCCCGGACAGTTGCTCGAGCGGCTCGGGTTCAGCACCGCCCATCTCTCTACCCCCGTCAAGGACCTTTCCGGAGGGCAGAAGCGACGACTTCAGCTGCTGCTGATTCTTCTCGACGAACCCAACGTCCTGTTGCTCGACGAACCGACCAACGACCTCGACACCGACATGCTCGCTGCGCTAGAGGACGTTCTCGATTCATGGCCAGGCACCTTGATTGTTGTGTCGCACGATCGCTACCTCCTCGAGCGTGTGACGGATCAGCAGTACGCGGTGATTGGAAAGCACCTCCGGCATTTGCCCGGCGGGGTTGACGAATATTTGCGGCTCGACTCTGCGTCCATTGAGCCGATTGCTCCAGTCAAGACCGCCCCCGCATCATCCGCGCTGTCAGGGGCGGAACGTCACCAACTTGAGAAGGACGTCAAGTCGCTTACGCGGCAAATCGAGAACCTGCGTTCGAGCGTCGAGTCACTCCACACCGCGTTCGCCGCGCACGACCAGTCTGATTACGAGGGGTTGACGACACTGTCGGAAAAACTGCGCGAGTCAACGGAAACCCTCGACGCGCTCGAGGTCCGCTGGCTTGACGCGATGGGGAAGCTCGAGGTTTAGCCGAAACGGCCGGAGATGTAATCTTCGGTTCGCTGGTCACTCGGGTCCTCGAAGATCTTCGCTGTGGTGTCGTATTCGACAAGGACACCGGTGCGGTTTCCCGTTGTTTCATCGGGAAGTGCGGTGAAGAACGCCGTGCGGTCGGCGACTCGAGCCGCCTGCTGCATGTTGTGCGTCACGATGACGATCGTGTAGTCCTTTTTGAGCTCACCCATGAGGTCTTCGATGCGCATCGTTGCGATGGGGTCGAGCGCCGAGCACGGTTCGTCCATAAGGATGACGTCTGGCTTGACTGAGATTGTGCGGGCAATACACAAACGCTGCTGCTGTCCACCCGAAAGTCCGAAAGCCGACTGCTTGAGCTTGTCTTTGACTTCATCCCACAGGGCAGCACGCGTGAGAGCCTCTTCGACGAGGTCGTCCATGTTGGACGGCTTCATCCCGATGACGCGGGGGCCGTACGCGATGTTGTCGTAAATCGACTTGGGGAACGGGTTGGGCTTCTGGAACACCATGCCGATGCGGCGGCGCACTTCGATCGCGTCAACATCGGGACCGTAAATGTCTTCGCCGTTGAAGGTGATGCTTCCCGTGACATAGGCGCCGTCAACGAGGTCGTTCATTCGGTTGAGCGACCGAAGGAGAGTGGACTTCCCGCAACCGGAGGGCCCGATGAGTGCGGTGATTTCGTTCTCGTTGATGTCGAGGGTGACACCCGTGACGGCACGGAACTTTCCGTAGTAGACGTCGACGTTGGTCGTGGTGATGACGGACATGGGTTCTCCTTACCAGCGCTTCTGGTATCGATTGCGGATGACGATGGCGACGGCGTTCATTGCCAGCAAGAGGCCGAGGAGCAGGATGCTCGCAGCGGCGGCAAGTGTGTGGAATTCTTCTTGCGGGCGCCCGGTCCAGTTGAAGATCTGGATCGGCAGGGTCGTGTACCCAGAGAGGAGTCCGTTGGGGTCGAACGAGACGAAGACGAGCCCTCCGAGGATGAGCAGCGGTGCTGCTTCTCCGAGAGCTCGCGACAGGGCAAGAATCGATCCCGTAGCAATTCCGGGAACTGCCGAGGGAAGCGTCGATCGGAAGAGGGTCTGCAGCGGGGTCGCTCCCAGTGCAAGCGAGCCGTGTCGGATCTCTTCCGGAACCGAGCGCAACGCTTCGCGAGTCACGATGATGACGACGGGAAGAATCAGCAAACTCAGTGCCATCGCGCCACCGGCGACGATGTTCTTGTTGTCAACGCCCATCGCGGTCAGGGCGCCGAGGGTGAGTAAACCGTAAACAATCGAGGGGACAGCGGCGAGGTTTTGCACGTTGAGTTCAACAATCCTGTTGTACCACTTGTTGCGGTCTGAGAATTCTTCGAGGTGAACACCGGCCGCGATTCCTAGCGGAAGCGTGAAGAGCGCGGTGAATCCGATGACCATCATGGACCCGAGAATTGCGGGTCGCGCGCCAGCTCTCTCGGGTCGAGAAGCTGGGAACTCGGTGATGAGCGTTCCGTCGAGCCGAGTCCAGCCATCAAGCAGTGTCGTGACGATCAGCGTGACGAGGAAGGCGAACGCAAGGAAAAGGCTCAGCCACAAGACTCCGAGAAACACGATGCTCTTGGCGCTGTTGTCGCCACCCTGAGCGCGACCACGCACCGATTTGGTGACGATGAGCGTCCGAATCTTCTTTTGCTTGTTCTTCTTTTTCTTGGACTTGTTGTCTTTCTTGTCCTTCTTGTTTTTCTTGTCGCCGGCCATTAGTACGCCTCTCGGAATCGGCGCACGAACGCGATAGAAATCCAGTTGATGACGAGGGTCAGAACGAACAGCAACAGACCGACGGCGTAGAGGGTGTCGTACTCGAGCGACCCGACTCGCGAGTCACCGAGCGCGGCGTTCGCGATGAAGCCGGTCATGGTCTGCCCGAGCTCGAGCGGGTTCCCCACGATTCGAGCCTGCTGACCGGCGGCGATGGCGACAATCATTGTTTCACCGACAGCTCGTGAAATTCCTAGGACGACAGCCGCGATGATTCCCGAGAGGGCTGCGGGGAACACCACTCGAAGGGTCGTTTGCATCCGGTTGGCCCCGAGTGCCGCCGAACCCTGGCGCATCGCTTGCGGGACTGCACTCATGGCGTCCTCTGAAATGGAGGCGATTGTCGGAATGATCATGACTCCCATGACGATTCCGGCTGCGAGAACGCTGAATGCGTCGGTGTCGAGTTGAAGCCATTCGCGGAAGACGGTGGTTTGGACGAAGGTCAGGGCGAAGTATCCGTATACAACCGTGGGGATTCCA
>WLES01000071.1 GCA_009704155.1 Actinomycetota bacterium
AACGCCGTTGAACACGGCCTCAAGGATGTGACTGACGGTCACGTTGTCGTTCGAGCCGTTCGCTCGGCCGAGCACCTCTGCGTAACGGTCTCAGACAACGGTCCCGGTTTCGAATCCGGATCGGTGGGGCTCGGCCTTGGAACTCAAATCATTCGAACACTCGTCGAGAACGAACTCTCCGCAACAATCGAGTGGCGGCACGGAGCAAACGGCGGAACCGATGTTGTCATCGATGTCCCGCTGAGATTCATCGCAGGCCCGCAGCGGGGTTAACGACGAATCGCCCCCGCGAGCGGAGGCGATTCGTGAAGCGGTGAGATTAGGAAGCGCGGCGTGCGCGAGCTGCGCGACGCTTGAGCGCGCGACGCTCGTCTTCGCTGAGCCCGCCCCAAACGCCAGAATCCTGGTTCGTCTCGAGGGCGTACTGGAGGCAGTTTTCAGAAACCGAGCATCCTGAGCAAACGGCTTTGGCTTTCTCGATTTGATCGAGGGCTGGGCCGGTGTTGCCGACGGGGAAGAAAAGTTCCGGGTCGACCGTGAGGCAGGCTGACTTGTCGCGCCAATCCATGGTGTTCTCCTTTATTGGTGCCGAAACACGACGGTTTCAGCGGTTTCACCCCGAGGGGTAACGATTACGAGTGGAGACGATGTGACCGCGCACTCCGTCGGGCGCGAACGTCTACCTCCTTTAGGTTCTCACGAAGGGCGTCATTCGTCAAGGGTTTTTGGCAAACTGGTCTTATGTCCTCGTTGTCGCGCTCTCTCGTTGTCGGTTTCATCTCCCTCGTCCTCGCCCTGCAGGCGGTCGGTTTGTTGGGGGTCGCGGCGTTATTCACGTTCGAAACCGTCACACAGCCGTCGACAAATTTGGCGGGCTCCGTTTTCCTCGATGTGCTGATCTGGGTGTTTGCACTGGGAGCTGGTGCGGCCACTCGGGCGTTTTGGTCGGGAAAGTCCGGTTCGCGCGGCGCCATCATTGTGTGGCAGATGGTCCTGGTTGGTGTCGCCATCGCTTCGGCGCAAGGAGATACCGCTCGATGGGACTTTGCGCTCGTAATCGGTGGCCCGGCTGTCATCGTCGCAATTTTCATGCTTTTCAGCCGCGGAGTTTCCCGTCATTTGGGCGTTGGCGCATAACTCGTGATGTTGTGCTGTCACGCAATCTGCTTCGGGTTGCAATCACGCCACAATAGGTAAATGCCTTCTCTCGATCAGTCACAGACGCCGTACGCGGACGCGCTCGACGTATACGCTCAGCGCGATGTTCTTCGACTCAACGTTCCGGGCCACAACGCCAGACGCGATGTCGCAGATCGGCTCGTTGAGTACTTCGGCCAGGAAGTTGTCAATCGTGATGTGCCCCCGTTGCTTCCCGGGATTGATAGTGGAGAAGAAAATCCGCTCACCCGTGCGCGTGAGTTAGCCGCTGATGCGTGGGGCGCCCACGCCACGTGGTTCCTGACCAACGGTGCCAGCCAAGCGAATCGTCTCGCCGCTCTTGCCATCGCGCAGTTCGGTGGCGCGAACAGCTCGGTGATTGCACAGCGCAGTGCACACAGCAGCTTTATCGACGGCCTGATCCTGTCTGGGCTGAGCCCGCGGTGGGTTCTTCCGACTGTCGACGCGCACCACGGGATCAATCACGGAATCAGTGTCGATGACTTCCGGCGCGCGGTGGAAGAGAATCCTGACGCGTGCGGTGCGTACATCATCAGCCCGTCGTACTTCGGTGCAGTCGCAGACATCGAGGGCATCGCGGCAGTCGCACACGACGCTGGGATGCCGTTGATTGTCGATGGCGCCTGGGGTGCCCACTTCGGATTCCACCCCAACGTTCCCGAGAACCCCCTCGCACTCGGGGCTGATGTTCTCGTGTCGTCGACCCACAAGCTCGGGGGAAGTCTCACTCAGTCCGCCATGATTCACGTCGGAAATGGCCCGTTTGCCGATCGCCTCACCGACATCCTCAACCGAACGCTCCCCCTGACCCAATCAACCAGCTATTCGTCGCTCCTTCTCGCGTCATTGGACATCGCACGTTCGGCGTTGGCTACTGGGCACGCGGCGATTGAGCGATCGATTGCCTCGGCGGAATCTCTTCGAGTTGCCGTGCGCGAGCACCCGCGTCTCGCAGTGGTGAGCGACGGCTTCGATAGGTTCAGTGACATCGTTGGGCACGACCCACTTCACGTCTCGATTGATGTGAGTGGATTGGGCCGAACGGGTCTTGAAGTTCGCAACACGCTCATGACGGAGTTCCACATCGAGCTGGAAATCGCAACGGACACGTGCGTCGTCGCAATCGTTGGACCGGGACATGAAATCGACAGCGCGCGCTTAATTGCGGCCTTGACGAATCTCGTGAAAGATTCGGGATCAACCGAAACCAGCGAGAGTCACTCGCTACCGCCCGTCGGACGAGCCGCCATGCAACCTCGCGATGCGTTTTTTGCGCCGAGCGAAATCGTCGATGCTGCACACGCTGTGGGGAGAGTATCCGCCGATACTCTCGCCGCCTATCCTCCTGGAATCCCCAACGTGATGCCGGGTGAAGTCATCTCCGCTGAGGTTCTCGAGTTCCTCGCCTACACGGCAGCACAACGTGGCGGTTATGTTCGCGGTGCGCTCACACCCGCCGTCGACACCTTCAGAGTGGTCATCTAACTAAGGTTTACCTTTCTAGACGAATCACCTATTCGTTGGTTGAATGAGGGAATGTCTGAATACGAACCGCACAGAGTCTCGCACCTTTCCAAACTGAACTGGTTGCGCGCTGGAGTCCTCGGAGCGAACGACGGGATTGTGTCGATCGCTGCCCTCCTCGTTGGTGTGGCTGCGGCGACATCAGAAACCGGGCCACTCATCATCGCTGGTGTTGCCGGCCTGGCAGCTGGAGCGATTTCGATGGGGCTCGGAGAATACGTCTCTGTGAGTAGCCAACGCGACAGTGAACGAGCACTCATTGCGAAAGAAAAGCAAGAACTCATTGATCAACCAGAAGTTGAACTGGCCGAATTGGCGACCCTGTATCAGCACAAGGGTCTCTCGGTCGCGACCTCAAAGAAAGTCGCCCAAGAGCTCACCGATCACGATCCTGTCCGAGCACACCTCGAAGCTGAGCTCAACATTCTTGAGGCCCACATCGTCAACCCTTGGGCTGCGGCGCTGTCGTCACTCGTGTCGTTCCTCGCGGGTGCACTTCTTCCGTTTCTCGCGGTGCTGCTCGCGGCACCCGATTTCCGGATTCTCGCAACGGTTCTCGCGTCACTCATCGCCCTCGGCGCAACGGGAGCGGCTGGCGCGTATCTCGGGGGAAGCCAGATGCTTCCAGCGGTCATTCGCGTGATGGTTGGTGGCGCCTTGGCGCTCGCGGTGACTTGGGGAATCGGAACGTTGCTTGGAACGAGCGTCGCTTAGACGCCGAGCTTTTCGCGCAAACTCTCGACGTGACCTGTTGCCTTGACGTTGTAGAGAGCGTGTGTCAGAACACCGTCTTCGTCGATGACGAACGTTGAGCGAATGACACCCTGAACCTCTTTGCCGTACATGTTCTTAGTGCCGAAGGCTCCGTACTCGACGAGAGTTGCCTTGCTGGTGTCGCCGAGGAGAAGGAAGGGAAGAGATTCGGCGTCTGCGAACTCCTGCAGATCCTTGCCCGGGTCTGGGGAAATTCCAATCACAACGTAGTTGTGCGCGGTGAATGCCGCCATGTTGTCGCGGAAGTCACATGCTTGAGTGGTGCAGCCGGGAGTCATCGCCTTGGGGTAGAAGTAAACGATGACCTTCTTGCCAGCAAAGTCGCTGAGCGAGTGCTGTTGTCCTGCTGCGTCGGGAAGGGTGAATTCGGGTGCCTTGTGGCCAACGGTGAGTGTCATAGACACATAGTACTTCGCAATGCTACGTTCAGTGCGTGACACATCCCCGAATCACCGCCGAGCCTTTGGAAGTTCTTCGTACCCGCCACTCGGCGAAGTGGCGAAGGTACCCGAGCGATGTCATCCCTCTGCACGTCGCTGAAATGGATTATCCCGTCGCTGAACCAATCCGAGAATTCTTGGGAAACCTCGTAGCCACATCGGACTTGGGTTATCTCGGTCCAGTGCCCGAACTTGCTCCTGCTTTCGTCGATTTCGCAGAAAAAAGGTGGGGATGGACTCCCGATGTGTCTCACGCACGGCTGGCATGCGATGTCGGCGTGGCCACCGTGGAGTTCCTGCGCGCCCACAACGTGTCGCGGGTCATTGTCACATCACCGGTTTATGGCGGGTTTTGGCATTGGCTCGAAGAATTGGACATCGAGATCATCGATGTGCCGCTCACCGCTGACTTTGAGCTGGACATTGACGGGATCGAACGCCAATTTGCGGACGGCGTCGGGCACATGCTCCTGTGCAACCCACACAATCCTCTGGGAAAGGTTTTCGGACGCGATGCACTCACCGCACTTGCCGAAGCAGCAGATCGGCACGGTGCCGTCGTCATTTCAGACGAAATCCATGCGCCCCTGACCTATCCCGGCACTGAATTCGTCCCGTATCTCGCGCTTGGTGAGGAAGCTGAGCGAACGGGAGTCATTGTCACTTCAACATCGAAGTCGTGGAATTTGGCGGGGCTCAAGGCAGCCTTCATTTTTGGCCATGGTGTACGCGGTGCAGAACTGCTGAAGCCACTACCCGAAGCCATGCACTGGAGGTCGTCGATTCTCGGAGCCTTTTCGATGGTTGTCGCCTACCGCGAAGGAGTGGACTGGCTCGATTCAACAATTGAAACAATTGCCACCTCGAGCCAGCATCTCGCATCCGAACTGGCCCGATTGTTGCCTGCTGCACGACTCGAGATGATTCCCGAAGCCGGGTATCTTGCCTGGGTTGATGTTTCGGGACTCAACCTGGGGGACAAGCCGTGGGATCGAATACTAGAAGAGGGTCGGGTGTCGGTTGTTCCGGGGACGGAACTTGGCCCGCAGTACCTCCAGCACGTTCGCATCAATTTCGCGACGAGCCCCGAAATCCTCACCGAGGCGTTGACTCGAATTGCGGCGCTCGCCGCGCCAGCGTCCTAGGCCACGAAGAGCCTGCTCAGAAGACTGTGCACCTTTGTCTG